>NZ_JBFTHS010000287.1:0-320 GCF_056394365.1 Lysinibacillus sp. 10T31 | reverse complement strand
TAAGTAAGATCCCTCAAAGACGATGAGGTAGATAGGTTCGAGGTGGAAGTGTGGTGACACATGGAGCTGACGAATACTAATCGATCGAGGACTTAACCAAAAAAGTTTGAAACATTCAATGCACCGTTTATCCAGTTTTGAAAGAACAATTTCTTTCAACTAAGGGTTTCAAAATACTACGTATATTGAAAGCCGAAAATAGTCTAGTGATGATGGCAAAGAGGTCACACCCGTTCCCATACCGAACACGGAAGTTAAGCTCTTTAGCGCCGATGGTAGTTGGGGGCTTCCCCCTGTGAGAGTAGGACGTCGCTAGGCAC
>NZ_JBFTHS010000286.1:0-350 GCF_056394365.1 Lysinibacillus sp. 10T31 | reverse complement strand
CTTGTGGCCTTGTCGCTTGCGGCCTTGTCGCTGGTATCCGCCGGTTTGTCGGCAGGCAAAGATTTGCCGCTATCGGCAACGCTCGCCTGCGGGGCGGCAGACTTGTTGTCAGGCGCCACTTTTTTGCCGGTGCTGTCCGCCACTTTGTCACGCACGTTTTTACCGGCCCCGTCAGTACTGGACGCCGGGGTAGCTTGCGCCTGCCTGGCATAGACCTGAGAAAAGCTTGCAGCCTTGTCCCGGGGCTCTGCAGGCGCTGCCGGCGCAGTGACAGGCACGCTGGCAGACGCAACCTTGGTCTTGGCCTGCGAGGCGGCCTGAAGAAGCGAATTCGGGGCGAGGGGCATAAC
>NZ_JBFTHS010000285.1:0-353 GCF_056394365.1 Lysinibacillus sp. 10T31 | reverse complement strand
CCGATCCTTCTTTCCGTCGCCCTGCCTTCTTTCCGTCGCTTCAGCTCTTCTTTCCGTCGCTCTGCCTCTTCTTTCCGTCGCCCTGCCTTCTTTCGGTCGCTTTGGCTCTTCATTCCCGCTTTAACTTTTCCTTCCGTCGCTTTGGCTTTCCTTTCCGTCGCTCTGACTCTTCTTTCCGTCGCTTTGGCTTTCCTTTCCGTCGCTCCGATCCTTCTTTCCGTCGCCCTGCCTTCTTTCCGTCGCTTCAGCTCTTCTTTCCGTCGCTCTGCCTCTTCTTTCCGTCGCCCTGCCTTCTTTCGGTCGCTTTGGCTCTTCATTCCTCGGCGCGATCCCGCTGACCAGTGGCGCACCGG
>NZ_JBFTHS010000284.1:0-356 GCF_056394365.1 Lysinibacillus sp. 10T31 | reverse complement strand
GCGGTGAGCTACACCCTCTCGGCCAACGTCGAAGACGGCGTGCTGCTCGGCACCRCCGCGTTGAACCTCACCGGCAACGAACTCGATAACAGCCTCACCGGCAACGCCGCCGCCAACTTCCTCGACGGCAAGGCCGGGGCTGATACCCTGGACGGCGGGGCTGGCAACGACACCTACGTGGTCGACAACCTCGGCGACACGGTGATCGAACGCGGCACCTCGCTGGTCGAAATCGACACGGTCATGTCGTCGATCAGCTACACCCTGGGTAGCAACCTCGAGAACCTGACACTCACCGGCAGCGACAACCTCGACGCCACCGGCAACTCCTTGGGCAACCGTCTGACCGGTAACAC
>NZ_JBFTHS010000283.1:0-356 GCF_056394365.1 Lysinibacillus sp. 10T31 | reverse complement strand
GCAGTGGGTTGGGTGAGGGGCTTTTGCTGGAAGAGGAATTGGTGTTCGGCTTAGTAGGGCGAGCTTTCTCCCCACCCCATGGCAATAGCTGCCGATCGAGGGTTTATAGCGTTTGTTCTAATTGTTTTCATGTTTACAGTTTTACTGACCTGATTCAAAGCGTTCATTGTCAAGAACGTCCCTGCTCCACGGAGCCTCAATTCGCTTTCCGGAGTACCCACTTCGTTCACTGCATCATGCAATTGCGTACTACCTAGTTGCGAATCAGGATCAACAATAGTGAAGTCTACCGTCAAATCAGTATCATTATTATCCTCACCTTCACGACTCAAAGATATCAGCGTGAGCCCATATAG
>NZ_JBFTHS010000282.1:0-356 GCF_056394365.1 Lysinibacillus sp. 10T31 | reverse complement strand
TTCTTGGGCACTGTGAAATATAACAGGTGGCTATACTATTTTTGAATAGGTGCACTGCAGTGCTGGTTTTTTTGTTATATGCGCTATGGTTATATCGAGGTGTAAATGAGGACTTTATAATTGTGCAATGTTTTTGCGTTTTCAGTCCTGAGTTGTCTATTTCTTGGGGCAGCGCTTCTGAAATATGTTTTACAATCCTACAGTCTTGTCTACTGTCAATGTTGATAGTAGACGGCGTTGCGATAGGAACTTATAAGTTTTCATGAGGCTCCTGCTTGATAGGTGTCTAGATGTGCATGAAAATTTATCTTTTAGTGCTTCTCAATTCAATTGTGAGGTGATGATCATGGCGTATC
>NZ_JBFTHS010000281.1:0-356 GCF_056394365.1 Lysinibacillus sp. 10T31 | reverse complement strand
GCTTATGGTTTCGCCCTTACGGCGAGTCCCTTTTGGCAAACGCCCGGAGTGCCGGCCCAGCCAAAAGGAACC
The DNA here is from genome assembly GCF_056394365.1 of Lysinibacillus sp. 10T31. NCBI lineage: Bacteria > Bacillati > Bacillota > Bacilli > Caryophanales > Bacillaceae > Lysinibacillus > Lysinibacillus sp. 10T31. Next base: position 284 of record NZ_JBFTHS010000281.1, on the reverse strand, counting down.
AAAAGGTCTCGCCCCGAGCGTACGGCACCTCGCCTAGGCTCGGCGTTCCCTCGCTACGGTGTCCCGAAGGGGCGGGTGGATCAAAAGCACAGCACGGCGGCCTGACAGCCGGCCTGAGTGGTAAGAGCGCGTACGGCGTTAGATTGATCGTTCCCACGCGCAGCAAAGGAATGCCGCCAGGACCCCGACGAACCGGCGGAGTATGTCGTTAAACCTTAGTCGCTTGGGACGGCGATTTTTTTGGGGCGACACAACGTTGAAATACGGTGCAGGACCAGCTCCGT
>NZ_JBFTHS010000280.1:0-359 GCF_056394365.1 Lysinibacillus sp. 10T31 | reverse complement strand
GGGTGTAGGCGCCGCTTTTCACTCCGAGTTGGTAGTCGAAGACGTTGAAGGACAACACCAGCGTCAGGCACAGCGGCAGGACCAACAGGCAGACGAACAACAGCATTGCCGGCATCGACAGCAGGTAACCGCGCCCGCCTTGGCGCATGGCGGCAAGGGTGCTCATGCCGACACCTCATCAGCTGCGAGTACGCGCAATAGTTCGGCCTGCCAGTCGAGTCCTACCGCAGTGCCTTGTGCCAGCGGGGCGCTGCCGTCGTTTCGGCGGACCACGGTCAGTTCACCGACAGCGGTCTCGATGCGATACAGCCATTGGCTGCCGAGAAAATAGCGGCTCAGGATGCGCCCTTGCAGACGAC
>NZ_JBFTHS010000279.1:0-359 GCF_056394365.1 Lysinibacillus sp. 10T31 | reverse complement strand
ATTCTATGCTCATACCACGTAGTCGTTGTCAGGGTAGACGCACTCATGAAATCAGGCCTCCCCAAAAAGCAAAAAGGTGCTGTGGCGATTGAGTTCGCCTTGGTGTTCGTGATCTTTTTTGCGGTGTTCTACGGGATCGTCAGCTACAGCCTGCCGCTGTTGCTGGTGCAATCATTCAACGAGGCCACCGCCGAGGCGGTCCGGCAAAGCGTCGCACTTGATCCGAAAACGCCCAACTACCCGACGGCCATGGAGAACCTGGCAAACAGTGTTTTACAGCAGCAACTGTCCTGGGTGCCAAGCGCCTTCAACCTCACCTTTGGTGTGGACGCCAAGGCTGCCTATAACGCGGGTACCGG
>NZ_JBFTHS010000278.1:0-361 GCF_056394365.1 Lysinibacillus sp. 10T31 | reverse complement strand
GCGGGGCGGGTGGCAATTGTTCGATCAAGGTGCGGCGGTGCATCTGCGCCGGGTTGCGTGACAGCGGGTTACCGGCGGTGATGCCACCGTGTTTGGCGGGCGAGGCTTTGCCGTAGGCGTTGCGGGCCTGCGCATGGCGGTAGGTGATAGGTGCCGATGGGGGGCGCGCACAACGAGCCGTGCGCCGATGCGGGGATCGAGCGCACGACTTCGGCACCTACAGGCTGAAGTCGCCGTTGCGGTCAATCAGTTGATGACCGTGGTTGTCGACGAAACGCTCGTACAGGCCTTCGATGAGTGATTCGTCATGGCGAGCATTACCGATAGCTCAGCGCATTGAAGATGCGACGCTGGTCATCGA
>NZ_JBFTHS010000277.1:0-361 GCF_056394365.1 Lysinibacillus sp. 10T31 | reverse complement strand
GCAGTGGTCCTGGGACTTGTAGGTGTTCTGTGCGAGGTCGAGCAGATTCTGATTGGCCTTGAGGCTAAGCCAGGTGCTGGCCACCTCACCGATCAACGCCAGGCGAGCCGTCTGATAGTCCGCCTCGGTCGCCTCGAAGCGTGCGCCTGCGGCGTTTCGCTGACTGCGGATGCGCCCGAACAGGTCCAACTCGTAAGACGTGAAGCCACCGCTGGCCTGAAAGGTGTTGGACGTGCTGCCTGAACTGACGCCGCCTCCCTGCGTCCTGACCTGTGACGGAAACTTGCTGCGGCCGGCGTAGGTGTTGAGTCCGATGGAGGGAAACAGCCCGGATTCGGCACCGGCGTACCCTGCCCTCGCC
>NZ_JBFTHS010000276.1:0-361 GCF_056394365.1 Lysinibacillus sp. 10T31 | reverse complement strand
CCACTACAAGGTGGAGGATTGCGCCATCCAGTCCGACCACTTCCACCATGAACAACTGACCGACACCGTTGATGAGCAACAGAATCAGTGCAAGGAGCAGGGCCCGTTGCCGTGGTCTCAGGTGCGACTCATTGAATAGATAGGTCCTGCGTCTGCCGCCATAACGCTCTTCCATGGGCTTGTTCACCGGACTGCTCCTGACGACCTGAGGTGTTTCTACCGATAACGCTAGCAATGGAAACGGGTTCGTCCAGAATGTCATCACCGCGTGTTAGGTTGTTTTTGAATAACGCCACTCTCGGACTGGAAACAGCGGCTCAAATCATCGAGGGTATGCGCTGGATTTGCGACAGGCCCGGAC
>NZ_JBFTHS010000275.1:0-363 GCF_056394365.1 Lysinibacillus sp. 10T31 | reverse complement strand
GAATAACCGAGATAGAAAAACATATTTCGTATTCTAAAAGATTTAGAAAATGAATTTTAAAATGATTTATCGACTCTCTGTTGAACAAAAAAAGTTTTTAGTTATTTTTATACGTGGAATGATTAAATGTCCTAGAAAGGGCTTAAAATGCAAAATAAAGGAACCACTCAAAAATGAGTGGTCTGGAGAATAGCTATCATACTGTGCGATTGAAAATGAGGACTGTATTAAGCATATCACACACATTTATGCCGAGAAAATTTATTGATGTTGAGAAGAACCCTTAACTAAACTTGGAGACGAATGTCGGCATAGCGTGAGCTATTAAGCCGACGATTCGACAAGTTTAGGGATTGTTAAGGG
>NZ_JBFTHS010000274.1:0-364 GCF_056394365.1 Lysinibacillus sp. 10T31 | reverse complement strand
CTGGCAAGCCGTCGCACAGCCATGTGACTTCGTTAACAAGCGGTTCATTTTCGCTTCTTTAGACTGCCCGCCAGTGGTGAGCGAGCCCTTCGGCTTCGATTCGCTTTTCAGTCCCTTTTCTGGATTTCTTCCATGAGCCTTTCCAGTCGACGCCTGTCGTTCATCCTCCTGACGGGGCTGCTGGCCTGTCTGGTGGCTGCGACATTTTCCAGCCTGGCCACTCATGTGCGCTTCGGGCTGGAGTTTCGCGGTGGTTACGAGATTTATTACGTTGTGAACCCGGCACCGGGCAAAACCCGGCTCGCCAAGGATGACTTGTTGCAGACGGTCGCGATCCTGAGTAAACGCGCCGACAGCATTGGTA
>NZ_JBFTHS010000273.1:0-364 GCF_056394365.1 Lysinibacillus sp. 10T31 | reverse complement strand
GTGCCAGCATCGTCGTGGCCGCCGGCATGGGCGCGGGTGCGGACTGGAACGCATTTGCCGCGCGCTACCTGGATGCAGTGAACCTGGCCGATCCGGAGCGGCCGCTGTCCGAGCAGCCTGGCAAGGCCGTGTCGATCTACAGTGGCGAACTGACGCTGCCGCAATGGCTGCAGCGTGAGTTCGGCTACAGCGGCGATGCCGCCGGTGCCGATGCCTTCCTGGCCAGCAAGCAGGCCGAACTGGACCAGGCGCGTGCTGCGTCGCTGGTCGGCGGCGGCAATGCTCCCACACGCTCGTTGGCACGCGAGTTCCGCCTGCAGAGCCAGTTGCATCTGGTGAACTGGTTGAGCACCCGCTTCGGTGC
>NZ_JBFTHS010000272.1:0-364 GCF_056394365.1 Lysinibacillus sp. 10T31 | reverse complement strand
AAGTAAGATCCCTCAAAGACGATGAGGTAGATAGGTTCGAGGTGGAAGTGTGGTGACACATGGAGCTGACGAATACTAATCGATCGAGGACTTAACCAAAAAAGTTTGAAACATTCAATGCACCGTTTATCCAGTTTTGAAAGAACAAGAAAGTTTTTTCAAAAAAAAGCTTGCAATTATAACGAAAATGWGTTATAATAAATCTTGTCTTTWAAATAGTCTAGTGATGATGGCAAAGAGGTCACACCCGTTCCCATACCGAACACGGAAGTTAAGCTCTTTAGCGCCGATGGTAGTTGGGGGCTTCCCCCTGTGAGAGTAGGACRTCGCTAGGCATAATACCCAGGAGGATTAGCTCAGCTGC
>NZ_JBFTHS010000271.1:0-366 GCF_056394365.1 Lysinibacillus sp. 10T31 | reverse complement strand
TCATTACTCGCCAGGTAATCCGTGAGCACCACGAACCGATGTTCGAGCATGGCGCCGAAGGCAGTTTTTTTGCAGATGGAGTAAGCATCGGTAATTGCTATGACGTCGACGGCGTGCGGTACATGCTATTCATGGGCTGGCAAAACCCCGTAGATGGCCATTGGCGCGGTGATATCGGCCGGCTCATCGTCAATCCCGATCTAACCCTGAAACTGGAAAGTCGTGAACCTTTCATGGGTGCAGACCCTACGGACCCCATCAGCCTTTCTTACCCATGGGTCATGCAAAGTGCCAACGGGGACTACGACATGTGGTACGGGTCGACCGCAAGCTGGGATGCCGGTAATGGAGAGATGCTGCATACCC
>NZ_JBFTHS010000270.1:0-366 GCF_056394365.1 Lysinibacillus sp. 10T31 | reverse complement strand
GCTCAATCCTGATGCCAGTGCGTTCGCCAGACGATGTTAAAGATAGGTCCTATATTCGGTGAATTCCAGTCTAGGCCAGCAGGAAAGCAGGGACAACCTCGAAGGGTACGCCCCAAAGACATAGCCACGGCCCCATGGCGCCGCTTACCGGCGCCCCCTTGTGGTAGCCGCGGTCCGGGTCCGTGCCGCTCGCCAAGGCTTGCTCCCGGTTCGATGCCACGTCGGCGGGGCGATCACGTGAGAATTCGCGATTAAAGAAATGAACGCGCTCTGGCGCGGTCAACGGCGTTCGTGCCGTAGTCACCAGTGGTGCGATGCGCCGGCGCGACATCGTGGAATGGCTGTTCGAACGCGGCGCGGTTGTGC
>NZ_JBFTHS010000269.1:0-367 GCF_056394365.1 Lysinibacillus sp. 10T31 | reverse complement strand
GCAGGGTGAGGTCCAGCGAGACCTCGCTGCGGGGTTCGAACATCACGATAGCGCAACGTCGGATCTGCATCTTTCATCATCCACCAGTGGAAACCGTAGTATGCGGGTTGCCCGCAACGGCCGCGGTACTGTGGAGGCGCTTCTGTGCAATGCACACATCGCCCTAAATGCCGAGCGTTGGTGGCCGATACCGTAAGTTCTACTCTGGATGATCGACATGGCTACCGACCCTCGCCTTTCCGCTGAAGATGCCGGCGTACTGCTGGACAACCTCATCAACGATACAGCCTTCCGCGAACGCTTCGCCGAATCGCCGGCCAAGGCCCTCTCCAGCATCGGTCTGGATGCTGCCTTGGGTGAGAAGGAC
>NZ_JBFTHS010000268.1:0-368 GCF_056394365.1 Lysinibacillus sp. 10T31 | reverse complement strand
GGCGCCTTGAACCACGCCGGTATTCACGGCAACACCATTTTCGGTGAGTTCAAGACGTACGAAGGTACGTTGAAGGTGCTGGACAACATCGGACCGGTGCAGAGCATCCGGCCACAAGTGAAAGGCAGCGAGCTGGATCGGGAAGAATGGAAGCCGATGCCCGTGCAGACCAATGCGATACAGCGGTGGTCCACGGACGCCAGTGACCCAGCCCGCGCGGATGCACTGGCCTGGACCGGTACGCCGGGCGACCCCAACCACGCCGACAATCCCCGACTGAATCAGATCCACCAGCGCGTGGTTGCCATGAATGCCTTCGGCGCCCAGAACGGCAACGTCAGCGCCAGCCTTCTGGCGCTCTCCAAGGA
>NZ_JBFTHS010000267.1:0-370 GCF_056394365.1 Lysinibacillus sp. 10T31 | reverse complement strand
CACGTCAACGAGGAATACGGCCAACAGCGCCGAGGCGACCATCAAGCTGCGTCAGGCGGCGCTGACCGACAGCCAGGCCCAGGCGCAAAAAAGCGCAGCGGACTGCTGTTCAAGCCAGGCACCGTGCTCACCAGAACCGGAACCTACTTCCAGGTCTTCAGCCAGTTTCGCAAGGTCTGCTACGAACGCCTGCACGCTTCATTGCCCGGATTGGTCGCTGCACCCGCCCTTCAGGCTCCATTGGATATCAGCAGCGACGAACCGCCCTCCCGTGTCGAGGGTTTCGATTCTCCCAACGACAGCTTGCGTGCCCTCTGGCCAGCCGGTGAAACCGAAGCCCGACGCCGCCTCGACACCTTTGTCGACGCCG
>NZ_JBFTHS010000266.1:0-372 GCF_056394365.1 Lysinibacillus sp. 10T31 | reverse complement strand
GCGGCCCAGCGTGACCGGGCGCAGCGTCACCTTGCCCTGCGCGTCGACCACGGCCACGCGCGTGCCCTCGGCGCGGAACAGCAACGTGTTGCTCGGCGCCTGCAACGCCTGGCTGCTCTTGAGCGGCAGCGAGACCGTGACGTAGGCCCCGGGCAGCAGCACGCCGTCGCGGTTGGGCAGCGTGACCTCCACCTGCATGGTCCGCGTGGCGGCGTCGATCGACGCAGCGGTGCGCGCCACCTGCCCCTTGAAGGCCTGGCCACGCAGCTCCGCCTGCGTCACCACCACTTCCTGCCCTGCCTTGACGAGATTGGCATAGCTTTGCGGCACGTTCACGTAGACGCGCAGCGGGTCGGTCTGCGAGAGCAGGAA
>NZ_JBFTHS010000265.1:0-373 GCF_056394365.1 Lysinibacillus sp. 10T31 | reverse complement strand
AAAAACGGCACCGAGTCGAACTCGTCTTCGACAGCATTCCAGATGGGCTGCCGGGCGACCCATTCAGGTCGCGTCATGCCCTCTTCCCAGTCAAGACTGTCGCGCACGCCGCGAGGCGGATAGGGACGATCAGGGTCCATACCGACGGACCGGATGTAATGCCTGAGTGTCTGGAGATTGAATTCCGGCAACCACCATGTGCACCGGCTCAAGAGCGTGCGAGCCATCAGCTCCGCCTGGACGGAGCCTGGCGCAACCGCAGGAATGTAGGTGATTTCGTTGTGCCGCATATCCAGGTAAAAATGCCGGAACCGCGGCTGGGAAAACAGGCCGTCGGGCCAGGTGCGAATGCCGGTATCCGCCAGGTACAACG
>NZ_JBFTHS010000264.1:0-374 GCF_056394365.1 Lysinibacillus sp. 10T31 | reverse complement strand
ATCAATGGTGATGGCAGTTTTTGATTCGTCTCTATCCGACTTTTTTCAGGAAAATAACTATGAATATGAAATCCATTTTCGTCACCACACTGATCACTTTGTTGGCGTTCGCCGGTTATGACAAATTTTTGGCCAACAAACCGGCGGATATCCCAAGCAATTGGCTCAGAATTCCCGCTTTGCCGGTGATTCATGATGCGATATTCGAACTGTCGCCGAGGTTCGATGGCCAGCGCAATGCACCGGTGATGGAGCAGCTTTGCGCCTTGGCCCGGGGCGAAGTGAAACAGGAACAGGTCAACGCCTTTCTCAAGCAGCAAGGAGTCGACGCGCTAACACTGCCAAAGCAGGGCAACCAGCTCTCACTACTGATC
>NZ_JBFTHS010000263.1:0-375 GCF_056394365.1 Lysinibacillus sp. 10T31 | reverse complement strand
CCAATCGTCGTGCCTGCGACGTCCCGCACTTCGTTAATCGACGGWTTCACCGCCGCCGTCACGGTAACGGTCCGGGTCGCTGATTCCGTCCCGCCGACACCTTGCTCTACGGCTTTGAACCTATATTCTCTTAGAGAAGACAGYACCGACGTCTYGAACTCCCAMTTGCCAGGCTCCGTTATCGTGGCTTGCCCCAGCTTGCTGGCGCCGTCGAAAATGTCGACTTTTTGAYCGTCAKCTACCGTGCCTGTCAGCKTCAACGGTGTTTTGTTGGTCGTGACGGTATCGCCAATCGTCGTGCCTGCGACGTCCTTCACTTCGTTAATCGTCGGTTGCACCAACTCGACTACGGTAAAAATCCAGACACCCGAATCC
>NZ_JBFTHS010000262.1:0-375 GCF_056394365.1 Lysinibacillus sp. 10T31 | reverse complement strand
GTGCAACCGTGCCGAAGCCCAGCGTCTGCCGGCCATGCATGGCCACGGTGTCGGGCTGGGACTGCTCGGCATAGCCGAACAGGATCTGCCGCGCATCCACCTGCAGCTGGCCACTGCCTGTACCCGCGCCACCGGCAACAACATCGCCAGCCGGACGCGCACTGCCGTTCCAGACGAGGGTATCGGTGCGGATGCGGGCCACTGCATCGGCATCGCCCTGGCCACGGATGGCGGGCGCGGTCAGCACCAGTTGTCCCAGCGTTGACTTGCCGCTGGCATCGAGCGTGGACAGCTCTACCGAATCAAAGAAGTTCACCGCATCGCCGGCCGTCAGCACCAGCTTTTCCAATGCAGGCGCACCGGTACTGGCATCGC
>NZ_JBFTHS010000261.1:0-377 GCF_056394365.1 Lysinibacillus sp. 10T31 | reverse complement strand
GCCTCCAACAAGCGCCACGGTGCCAGGCGCGTGGCAACCTGCTCGAACGGCTGGCCGCGGGTGGCCTCGATGAGCGCACCGGATGCGGCGTGTGCCGCGAGCGTGTCGCCATAGAGCGTAAAGCCCCAGCCCGCCTGGTCCAAGTGCTTGCCAAGGCGACGGGGATCGGCGGCGGCCAGAACCATGAACGCCAGACGCACGTCGATCTCGTCGGTCGTGTTCGTCTTCTCCAGCAGCCAGTCCCACGCCCTATCGCTCAGCGTCGGCGGCTCGGTGATCAACAGCACCAAGACGTCCTGCTGCTGCTTGGGCGGGCCGAACCGATAGCGCTCGATCAACTGATCGACCTCAGTGCTGCTCATCGGGCGCAGGTCATC
>NZ_JBFTHS010000260.1:0-380 GCF_056394365.1 Lysinibacillus sp. 10T31 | reverse complement strand
CACCCAAGGCGTTCGGGAACTGGAACAAGGTCTATAAGCGCTTCAATGCGTGGTCAGCGCCAGGCAAGTGGCTCAAGGTCTTCAAGGTGCTCGTAGTTGAACCCGACATTGAATAGGTTTTCATCGACGGCAAGCTCAAGAGAAATTACGAGAGTGTGGTCGCGATGGCCTGCGCCTTTCTTTGGTTACCTATGTGAAATGGCAACAGCCCCTAGTGAGATTAACGATCTGCTGCCGCATAAGTGGGGTCGTTAAGCTGCGTGGGGGGCTGGCCTTGATTGCCTCTGCAGAGCTGCACCAGTGCAAAGGACGCGAGACTAGCGATAATAAGAGCCAGCGAGGTGATTCCGGCGTTCAGCCCCCAGCAGTCGATTATATAG
>NZ_JBFTHS010000259.1:0-380 GCF_056394365.1 Lysinibacillus sp. 10T31 | reverse complement strand
CCGCCGAAGGTGGGATAGATGATTGGGGTGAAGTCGTAACAAGGTAGCCGTATCGGAAGGTGCGGCTGGATCACCTCCTTTCTAAGGATATTTTCGGAATACAAACCTAGGGTTTGTAAGATTACGTTTTGCGTTCAGTTTTGAAGGTTTATGAATAATTATAAAACTTCTAAGAGGGCCTATAGCTCAGCTGGTTAGAGCGCACGCCTGATAAGCGTGAGGTCGATGGTTCGAGTCCATTTAGGCCCACCATATATACCTCTTGGGGCCTTAGCTCAGCTGGGAGAGCGCCTGCCTTGCACGCAGGAGGTCAGCGGTTCGATCCCGCTAGGCTCCACCAATAATTTGTTCTTTGAAAACTGGATAAAACGACATTGAAA
>NZ_JBFTHS010000258.1:0-380 GCF_056394365.1 Lysinibacillus sp. 10T31 | reverse complement strand
GTACACCCTGACAGCGTCGGAACGAGCCTTCTTCAAACAGTCTTTCGGCGTTGACGCAACAGACGGCTCAGTACTCCAGCACTTGACCACCCTTACCGACTTTATGCAGCGCACAGGCTTACACGCCGAACACGTCGAAATGCTTCTCTGCCAACGTACGTACGCTGTGCGATTGTCACCCAACTGCCCAAGCAAAAACCTGCAACACGCTGGTGTAGTGGTCCCCGGTATTACCGGTACGGTGTCTCCGTTTCCTCACGCGTCTCACTATGGCGCCTGCTACGTCAACGGAACCGGCGCGGGCCTTTACGATAGCGAAAGCGAACCCACTCCGGCGTCAATTATCCGCGATAAGTTCGACAACTCCATGGGGCTGGAGG
>NZ_JBFTHS010000257.1:0-380 GCF_056394365.1 Lysinibacillus sp. 10T31 | reverse complement strand
AGGATGAGCAGGGCAACATGCCCTTCAATTTGAAGGAAAAACTCGAATCGCCCGAGGTCGGTTACCACATCATGGAGCTGTTCTTGCCCGCGGTTAAAAAGGAATCGGTTCCGGACCCGGAGGACGCGAAAAGTTATTTGTGGTCCGTGCACCGGGGCTTCCCGACCTACCATGGGCTGGATGGTTTTTATAACGTCAAGGAGTACCGGGAGACGCAAAGCCACGGCATTACCCGGATGACCTACGACAACTACTGGTGTGTGATCACCGCCGTCACATTGCCGGACGGTTGTACCACCCGCAGCCTTGACATTGACTACCGCTCATTCCTGCCAGCGGCTATCGAGGATGCCAACCGCAATATCCAGGAGGCGCGTTAC
>NZ_JBFTHS010000256.1:0-382 GCF_056394365.1 Lysinibacillus sp. 10T31 | reverse complement strand
ACTTTGGACAGGGCGATAGGGCCCAGACCTGCAAGATTGAGCATCAGCTCGCCGCCGGTTTGACTCAGGGTCACGCTGTTGACCGTTGCTGGCAGGTAGGTGGCCAGATCGGTCGCCGTGCCGTTGATCGGCGCATTGGCCTTGACGGTATAAGTGCCCGCAGCGACTGCGGCGCCGCTATTGTCGTTGCCATCCCAAGTGAAGCTGGCGCTGCCGGCCGGCCGGTTGCCCAGGTTAAGGGTTCTCACAACCTTTCCGCTTGCATCGCTGATAGTCACGGTGCCATCGGCAATGGACGATGTCAGGTTCACCGAACCGGTCAACCCCTTGCTTGGGTCGCTGATCTGCGCGGTGCTGGTCTGCGCAATGACCGAGCGGCCCA
>NZ_JBFTHS010000255.1:0-383 GCF_056394365.1 Lysinibacillus sp. 10T31 | reverse complement strand
ATCCAGCAGATCGCCGAGCGGCATCAGGCAACCCCGGCGCAAGTCACGCTGGCCTGGGCCATGCAGCAGGGTTACGCGGTGATTCCGTCTTCGACCCAACGGGCCAACCTCGACAGCAACCTGGCGGCCCGCGACCTGACGTTGAGCGATGCCGATATGGCGCTGATCGCCGGGCTTGAACGTGGCCAGCGCCTGACCAGCCCGAAAGGTATCGCTCCCGACTGGGAGTGAGCAGGACCGCTCAGCGTTGCTCCAGGTGCAGAGCCAAACGTTCCATGGCGTCTTGCAAGGCCTGCACCGCCTGGCTCAATACGTTGTTGTCGCGCCCGCTGCAGGCAGCTTCCAGTTGTTCACAACACTGAACCAGGCGCCGGGCCTTGACC
>NZ_JBFTHS010000254.1:0-383 GCF_056394365.1 Lysinibacillus sp. 10T31 | reverse complement strand
CAAACACGCTTGCGTGATTCCGGATGACAAGACCGGCCACCATGTGATTCTGGGTATCTGGACTGTTGGTGATACCGCTGCGGCGTTCCACAACGTCGTTGACGTCAACATTCTTGCCGAGGCCGCATTGCCTGGCGGCTGGAACTCTGTTGGCGCCATCACCCCTGCAACCACCCTGATTGCCGGGGACAAGGTCAAGGCTCGCGCCTTTACCCATAGCGGTGAAAGCGCGCAGTACAGTGTCGAGATCACCGTCGATAACGCTGATGAAGGCAAACCGGAGAACTGGTCGTTCAAGTTGGCCGAGCAGATCAACAAGACCCAGACGTTGATAAAAGCCGGCATTCGCGATGAGCAAGGCAACATCGAGCCTGGCGCGTATA
>NZ_JBFTHS010000253.1:0-383 GCF_056394365.1 Lysinibacillus sp. 10T31 | reverse complement strand
CATTAAAGGTATTGAGAACCAACAGAGCATCGGTATTGGCGGGAGTGTTTTCGTCAGTTCTCGCATCGTCAGTCGGTGCGGCCACCGTAGAGATGACCGCCGTGTTCCGGCCTGATCCGGCAAAGCCGATGCAAAATGCTTTTGTAAACACAACACCACAAGGCGGTTATTGTGGCGATCATCCGGCCTATTGCGAAAACGGGGTCTTCAGCATCGCCCTGCCGATTCGTTTCAAGTCGATCGCCCCCATCCTTCCACTGCATGACGAACGTCAGGGCCCGATGTTCAAGGTGCCGTCGTACTGGAAAGAAGTCACTGTCATCCATGACGGAACCGGTCAACCCGAGACGGTTAAAATGCGCATCAACGGTATAGGTGCGGCC
>NZ_JBFTHS010000252.1:0-384 GCF_056394365.1 Lysinibacillus sp. 10T31 | reverse complement strand
CCCACGTCCAACAAACCAGCAACCAGCCTATCTGACAGTGGAGAGGGAGAGGACACGGGAGCGGTCGCGCCAGCCCTCAAAATGCCGACGATTATTGCGCCTTTAAACGGACGCACATACATTGTCGGCCGTGTGTATCTTGAGGGGAAGTGTTCGGCGGGCGCCAGGGTTGAATTGTGGAGCCATGACAATAGCAAGTTGGCCGATGCCATTATCAACAGTGACGATATCACGCATTGGTACTATAGCCGCATTTGGGATGCAGGCGACAAGCATGTCAAGGTCGTGGAATTCGTGGGAGGGGTGCCTTCTGAGCCAACTTTACTGCGTCAGTTCCGAGTCACCGAGGCACGCTGTGCACCGGCGATTACCAGTCCGAGTGAT
>NZ_JBFTHS010000251.1:0-384 GCF_056394365.1 Lysinibacillus sp. 10T31 | reverse complement strand
GCACGCAGCTATGCCCGCGCGCTGATCGACAATCGGGTGCCGGTGGCCCTGCGCGACATCGACCTGGACCTCCCGCACGGCTGGGATGACCGCGCGCTGGATGCCTACATCGACAATGACGTGCCGCATCCGGTCAGCATCATTTTCGTCAATCCGGATTATCTGGAACGCGCACTGCAGGACATCGGCCGGGCGCGCCTGCAGGGGCGCTACCTGATTGCCTGTTGGTTCTGGGAGTTGGAGACCATTCCTGACAGTTGGTTGCCAGCGTTGTCCCACGTGGACGAGATCCTCGTAGCCAGCGCTTTTGTCGAACAGGCCGTGAGGAAAGTCACTGACAAGCCGGTGCTGCGCATCCCGATGCCGCTTGGCACGATCGAGGAC
>NZ_JBFTHS010000250.1:0-388 GCF_056394365.1 Lysinibacillus sp. 10T31 | reverse complement strand
ACGCACGACTATTTGCTTTGTGCGCTCGACACTCGAAATGCAGCCAGGGCTACCGTCGGTCAGGCACTGAAATTCTTAATAAACTTTGACGCATTCAGTGTTTCTCACTCTATGTGGATACGACATTTTGTTGCATCCGCGACTGAACTGAGGAAGAGAATCATGGCTAATATTGGTAAGTCGAACCCAGGAAGCCTCTCCAAAGATCGTGAAAAAACTGACGCCCAAAAAAAAGGCGGGCATGCCTCCAGCGATGAGGCTATGAGAAAAAACCCCAGCAAGGCTCCCGACACGAGTAAAAAAGGTGGTCATCCAACACCCGGTGGTGGCCGCGGCCAATAGCTGATCAGTGGTATGGGGCGCACTGTGAAGGTGCGCTCCGTACCAA
>NZ_JBFTHS010000249.1:0-389 GCF_056394365.1 Lysinibacillus sp. 10T31 | reverse complement strand
CTACAGCGCCAAGGCAAACTCTACGGCCACCACGGCCCCTACATGCCCCTGATGCTCTACGCCGCCCGAGAAAACGAAAAAGCCAACGAGTATGAGGTGGGCTCCACCAGCTACGGCGCCTTCACCTACGCCGTGGTCGAGCAACTGCGCAAACTGCACCAGGAAAATGTGACGTTGGGGTTTGATAAGTTGATAGAGCAGGTAGGCAAAGTGCTGAGCGCGAGGTCGCTGGGGCAGACACCGGAGATCGTCGGGCCGAGCGGGGTGAGGGAAGCGGAATGTGACGTTGGGGTTTGATAAGTTGATAGAGCAGGTAGGCAAAGTGCTGAGCGCGAGGTCGCTGGGGCAGACACCGGAGATCGTCGGGCCGAGCGGGGTGAGGGAAGCGG
>NZ_JBFTHS010000248.1:0-389 GCF_056394365.1 Lysinibacillus sp. 10T31 | reverse complement strand
GTTGATTTTTCATTTATATTAGACGAACTAAAATCAAAGTACTGTTTGGATAATGGTCGAAATGCGATTCCACCCATTCGTATGTTCAAATATTTACTCCTGAAAGCCATTTATGATTTATCAGATGTCGATTTAGTTGAACGTTCAAAATATGATATGTCTTTTAAATWTTTCTTARAGAWGGCACCAGAAGATGATGTGATTGATTCTAGTTCGCTCACAAAATTCCGTCGTCTTCGCTTACAAGATATAAATTTACTTGATTTATTGATTGGAAAAACRGTTGAAATTGCATTAAAAAAAGGAATWATYACAAGTAAAATAATTATCGTCGACTCCACACATACAAAAGCACGTTACAATCAAAAATCACCGAAGGAATTTTTACA
>NZ_JBFTHS010000247.1:0-389 GCF_056394365.1 Lysinibacillus sp. 10T31 | reverse complement strand
GCGAAGAACCTGACGGATCGCTATAACAACGTTCCAAAGGTTTGCCGAACATTTTCCCCGGGCACAGTATTCGAGTGTTCAGGCGTCATTCTCAGAGGCACCAGTCACTCCACGCAGTATCACTCGTGGGATCCTAACCCCAGCCCGACGGTCAAGGGCGTATCGGCCTCGTACGTGAGACAGGATTCGAGGTTCAGGAGCATGTACATTTACAAGAATGGCTTCATTTTTTACGCGAAGCGCGATGCGCCTGCGGACAAGAAAAATATCGACATTCTTTGTTTTTTTCCTCGAGACGGGGCAACCAATGACAGGGAAGATCAGGGGTGTGGGCAAAGTTCGGATGGACCCACCAGCCGGGAATGCCAATCCCAGGGAATTACCACGGC
>NZ_JBFTHS010000246.1:0-390 GCF_056394365.1 Lysinibacillus sp. 10T31 | reverse complement strand
TCCCAATGTTTAAGAACTCACCCGCAGTTAAAGCGAGTGTTGCAATGTTATTGGCGTTGCTCTTGGGGGGATGCACCACGGGCCTTGGTCAGTCACTGCCTTATGACGCGTGGAGTCTTAATTTCTTTGGCCGACCTTACATGGAGGTCTGGATTGAAACGGCGGATGTCGTGGATATCAATGGACGCGTGTTCCGCGGYGCAGGYAGYGGAGGAGTGTCTACGGGTTATCCCCGCGCGCTCAGCAAAGGGATACCTGAGAAGTTTCTTGGCAAACCCAAAGGATGGCCTGAACACCCAACGGGCAGTGGCCGACGCGTTACTGGTGCTGATCTACCCCGCTTGGTCTACGTACGCTGGCAGTCGCTGGCCGAACCGCAGACCTATGAAG
>NZ_JBFTHS010000245.1:0-390 GCF_056394365.1 Lysinibacillus sp. 10T31 | reverse complement strand
AGCCGAGACAACCTCCACCGCCAGCGACAGCCCGATCACCTGGCGCCCCTATCTCTGGAGCGTCGCGATCTGTGCGGTGACGACCCTGCTGGCCAGGCCGCTGTTCCAGGTGCTGGAACAGGCGAACATCGTCATGCTGTTCCTGCTGGCGGTCGTCGCCGTCGCGGTGCGCTTTGGGCGTGGCCCGGCGATCATGGCGGCCTTCGTCTCGGTCGGCGCCTTCGACTTTTTCTTTGTGGCGCCGCGTTTTTCATTCGCCATCGCCGATATCCAGTATCTGGTGACCTTTAGCGTCATGCTCGGTCGGCGCCTTCGACTTTTTCTTTGTGGCGCCGCGTTTTTCATTCGCCATCGCCGATATCCAGTATCTGGTGACCTTTAGCGTCATGC
>NZ_JBFTHS010000244.1:0-390 GCF_056394365.1 Lysinibacillus sp. 10T31 | reverse complement strand
GTATATTGACTACTCGCGCACCCTTCAGCAGGAGGAAGATGACGCGCAGGTGAGCGCGTTTTCATGTCCTCTGTGCCCGGAAGATATGCAAAAACTTGAATGGATTAGAAGCAGCGTGGCTGGTATGGAGCGCATGGTAAGTGAGTTGGAGCCTGAACTCGTTAACTTGGGTAATGCGATACAGTCGTTTAAAGAAAATCTCATGAATGGCGTTCAAACAGAAATTGATAAATTCGTGAGGCTGGATACGGCTGCCGAGATGGATGCAAAGTTACTGAGCATTCGAGTCAACGATTACCAGCGTGCGTTTTTCAGTACTTATATGGCTATGATACGGGGTGTTGTTTTAAGGGTGATAGAACAATATCCTGGGGGAAGTCCAGATAGTAT
>NZ_JBFTHS010000243.1:0-391 GCF_056394365.1 Lysinibacillus sp. 10T31 | reverse complement strand
GTCTTGACGGCCGCGGCGCCTTCTGTCGCGATCAGCTCCAGGGGACGCACGATTGCCTTGGCGCCCGTTACCGCTGCGCGTGCCAGGGCGTCCGGCATGTCGAGAACTTGCTGAACCAACCCGAAGCCGCGTTCGGAAAGTTTTCCCTGAAGCTTCAGCGTGTGGGCATGCAACAGCAGTTGCCAGGGCAGTTGCTTGATGAATCGCAGCTGTCGGGTCGCGACACCTGGCGCGTCGATCGCCAATGTATTTGAAAGAAATTGACGATAGGTCGCCTTGATGTCCAGCTGTAGCAAAAGCCTTTTGACTGCGCTGGCATCAAGGGCCGCCGGGAGCGTCTGAGCGATTTTCGAGGCAATGCTGAACCCGGTGTTTTGCAAGGTATTGGTAT
>NZ_JBFTHS010000242.1:0-393 GCF_056394365.1 Lysinibacillus sp. 10T31 | reverse complement strand
GAAAGAAAAGTCGAAGTCGTGGATAGAAACGTCAAAATGATGGATAGAGTAGCCAAAATCGTGGATAGAACCACCAAAATCGTGGATAGAACGATCAAAGTGGCGGAGTGACGGAAAGAAAGACCGAAGCGACGGAAAGAAGAGTCGGAGTGACGGAAAGAAAGACCAAAGCGACGGAAAGAAGAGCCGGAGTGACGGAAAGAAAAGGCGGCGACGGAAAGAAGAGTCAGAGCGACGGAAAGAAGAGCCAGAGCGACGGAAAGAAAAGTCGAAGTCGTGGATAGAAACGTCAAAATGATGGATAGAGTAGCCAAAATCGTGGATAGAACCACCAAAATCGTGGATAGAACGATCAAAGTGGCGGAGTGACGGAAAGAAAGACCAAGAAAGACC
>NZ_JBFTHS010000241.1:0-394 GCF_056394365.1 Lysinibacillus sp. 10T31 | reverse complement strand
CTTATCAGAGGCAACCTGAAACGCCTCATTACTCATCGGACGACCAGCTTTAGCTACTGAGTACTGTATCGATCCACGAACAATATCGTCCAAAAAGTTGCTTCGATCATTCGAATTGATTGCCTTTGCCGTCGTTAACCAGTTAGCAACCGCCTTCAAGTCAACAAGGTCACTTTCCCTGCCAGCGCTTGCTACCTCGCCAGCAACGATGCCGTGCATATATTCATATGCCGCTGAATAGCTTTTACTATCCGACAACCGCTGCAACTCTTTTAGCTGAGCATCATTAAATTTTACCAGCACCACACTTAATCTCCTTATTCTGCCATTATCCTACCAAGAACATTCAGGACAAAATCATCCACAACCCTGACGTCTGTAAGCTCCTTTGGGT
>NZ_JBFTHS010000240.1:0-395 GCF_056394365.1 Lysinibacillus sp. 10T31 | reverse complement strand
TTCGAGGTGGAAGTGTGGTGACACATGGAGCTGACGAATACTAATCGATCGAGGACTTAACCAAAAAAGTTTGAAACATTCAATGCACCGTTTATCCAGTTTTGAAAGAATAATTCTTTYAACCAAGGGTTTCAAGATACGAGTAGTTCGAGGAAGCGATGGAGAGAAGGAAGGAGCGTACTCAAGTACGTGACTGACTGAACGACAGAAGCAGACGAAGAAATACGATGTATATTGAAAGCCGTTAATAGTCTAGTGATGATGGCAAAGAGGTCACACCCGTTCCCATACCGAACACGGAAGTTAAGCTCTTTAGCGCCGATGGTAGTTGGGGGCTTCCCCCTGTGAGAGTAGGACATCGCTAGGCATAATACCCAGGAGGATTAGCTCAGCTG
>NZ_JBFTHS010000239.1:0-398 GCF_056394365.1 Lysinibacillus sp. 10T31 | reverse complement strand
CGGCAAGTCCCTGCCGATCAAGGTCAGAGTAAGGTCTGGCGATCCTGATTTTGCGTATCTGGCGCCTGGTCAACACGTGACGCTGTTTCTGCACGGCGTCACCCCCGCCCCCGACAGCCAGCAAAAATATTTCGAAATGCAGACCTCCAACGCTTACAACGGGTTTGTTATTAAGCCCATGCTCACGTGACAGAACACGTGCCCCTCGTGATTCAGGCTGTCGGGTGCCGACAAGAGCGGTCTTGCATACCGATGTTCACCAGCGCAAACATCTTCCACGACGCAGGCGCCAACCTTTGGTGGCCTGCTACAAGTCATCAGCAAACTCAGGTCTGCACGCTCAGAAGCGTTCGCTTATTTCTGTTTTCTGCCGCTCACTTTTTCAACGTGTATTTCTC
>NZ_JBFTHS010000238.1:0-398 GCF_056394365.1 Lysinibacillus sp. 10T31 | reverse complement strand
TTACAGAATACCCTATTCATGATTTGCGCCCTGTATTATGTATTTAAATTTGAAGCCAATTTAAATCGCTCTATCACACAAAGACCTTCCCCCCAGGACAACTATCCCGAAACGATGCTACCACCAAACCACGCTATAGCTTCTTAACAGGCTTCCCAACATGACAGTTATCGCAGCGTTACTACTGCTATACACACTATCAATAGCATTACTAAATAAGCTATTCAGCTATTCCACACTGCTAACTCAACAAACCTTAGATCGTTCCTCACCACTAGATGCGCTTCGAGGGATCCTTGCAACATCAGTAGTGTGCCACCACTTCATTACCACATACTATTGGAAGACAACTGGAGTTTGGTCGCGCCCTGATAGCGACCTATTAAACAACCTAGGCA
>NZ_JBFTHS010000237.1:0-400 GCF_056394365.1 Lysinibacillus sp. 10T31 | reverse complement strand
GTTTTCAACCCTCGGCGATTGTATGGACACTGGAAAAAAGAACAGCGACTGGAGCGACTTAGAGATTAAGGCTGCGGTCGATGCCTATTTGAAGATGCTGGCACTTGAGCAAAGTGGCCAGAAATTCAACAAAGCTCAGGAAAATCGCCTGCTACGCCAGGGTGTCTTATCGGAACGCACCGAAGGTTCCGTTGAATTTCGGATGCTGAACATTTCAACAGTATTGTTACGAATGGGAAGGGAGCGTATCAAAGGATACAAACCAGCCCCACATGTCGGCTCAAATGTTGAGAGCTCCATTCGTGCGGCACTGGCCGAGAGAAGCATTTTGGCCGCTGACGACTTTGCCCCCACAGCCGATGAGGAAACACTAGAGCGACGAGCCTCCCTACTTCAGAAG
>NZ_JBFTHS010000236.1:0-400 GCF_056394365.1 Lysinibacillus sp. 10T31 | reverse complement strand
GCGGTGAGGTCGTCTTTGCCGCCACCCTTTAAACCGGATTTCGGCGTCAGCTCCCACTCGCCCTCGGCATTCAAGCGCACGGGKATCGATCCTGWGGACGCGTRWGGGTTTGCCGGGTCGATGATGGCCCAGGTGCCRCCGCCRTTGATGTCGGYTTCGTARCGCACGTAATAGGCTGCGTCGTTCATCATGATSGCAGTCGAGGGGKTGGAGTTGAGCGAGTAGATGCCCTGGAACTTGCCGCTGGTGGCAAGYGGCGCCTCACTTTCCAGRATCTCGTTACTTTGCCAGTGCTCCGGTACTTCAAGGTTCTGTGCCGGCGCCGGTTTCAGGGGGATGAACTCTGGAAGTTGAGTGGTTGCGCGCCCTGAACCGTCGGACAACTCCTGTTCTTGCGTAC
>NZ_JBFTHS010000235.1:0-400 GCF_056394365.1 Lysinibacillus sp. 10T31 | reverse complement strand
CGATCATGCTGCTGCAGTACGCGGCCCTGCGGCTGTTTCCGGCGGGGTAGGGTCGGTACTCAATTGGCCGAGGGCAATGAGTTATCTGTTTCAATAGCTTGTAGCAGTTGTCATCCCGGCCGYAGCGCAGCGGAGCGCCGGGATCTCCCACMGTTYMGAAMCTGCMGAYGTGGGAGATCCCGGCTCTACGGATCGCTKRCGCGSTCCTMCGGCCGGGAWGACAMGTTTCYTTGCACGCCAATTGAGTCCAGGCTCTAGTCTCCCAGCCTCTCCCCCGCCGCCTTCGCCGCCGCAACACCCGTGGCGAAACAGGCCTGCAGCAGGTAGCCGCCGGTGGGCGCCTCCCAGTCCAGCATCTCGCCGGCCAGGAAGACGTCGGGCCGCGCTTTCAGCGCCAGGC
>NZ_JBFTHS010000234.1:0-401 GCF_056394365.1 Lysinibacillus sp. 10T31 | reverse complement strand
GTTCAGACATGAAGGGGCTCCGGAAAGTGGGCAATGCAACCAATCTGGAGCCGAGGCCATGGATTATCAAGGTGTGCAGGCGAGAGCAAAAAAAGGGCGACCTCAAGGTCGCCCATATTCATTACACCGAAACCTGCGCCCGCAAGCGCCGCCCGATGACGTCCAGCATGTCGCAGCCGTCGCGCAACGAAATGACCAGCGCCTGCGCAACCTCATGCAAGACGCTGGCGTCACCCTGGATGTCGTCGCGCAGGGCGAAGGTTTCCAGCAGTTGGGTGGCGCTGCGGATGCGGTAGGCCGCTGTTTCGTGCAGCACGTCGAGCGGGGCTTCAGTGTCGATCAGCAGGGAAGGGACGTTGCAGTCCAGGCCGGTAATGGGCATGTATCGAGACATGGGGAAC
>NZ_JBFTHS010000233.1:0-405 GCF_056394365.1 Lysinibacillus sp. 10T31 | reverse complement strand
GCTTTGCCCGGCGTCAGGGGTTGACCACTGAGCGGGTCCATGTAGCGCTGCAACGACAAACCGGTCAGCACCGACTGTTTCGCCCAGTCGCCATCGTCCTTGCTCTTATCAAGGAAGCTTTCATGGTTGATCTCCTCGGCGCTCAGCTCTGATTTTTCCAGCACCAGGGCATTGCTGCGCTGCTGATAAGGCAGGCCCAGGCGCCAGGCCTCAGGGTTCGGCTGGTCATTACCCATATGGTGGATGGGCAATGCCTTGACCTGTGTCAGGTACCAGCATTGCTGAGCAGGGTCATGGGCGTCCGTCCAGTAGCGTATTTCATGTTCATCGGTGAAGGGCGGTGAGTCGCCGGGAGTTTTGCGACGAGCGTAATGCACGGTGAAGCCGTGAACGAGACTACCGTAC
>NZ_JBFTHS010000232.1:0-407 GCF_056394365.1 Lysinibacillus sp. 10T31 | reverse complement strand
ATGTGCTCCCGGTCAAGGCCTGGAACGACCATTTCCATCGCCTGCCGCTCCGGACCACAGGTCAGAAAAAAGTGTCCCGCGAGATCGTCGACCTTCTCGATCGCCGGATGGCGCTCGAGATACCAGGGTGCGGCGCACAGGACAAGGATCTGCCTCTTGATGCGTCTCGCGACGAGATCTTCGCAGCCTTCGAGCCCCACCCGGATGGCCACGTCGGCATCTTCACGAAACAGATCCACGCGACCGGAGTTCACGTCGACAGTGAGTTTGAGCAGGGGATGCGCGGCCATGAAGCCCGACAGGTGCGAGGAGAGCAGTTCGCGGCCGAGATAGCCGGGAACCGAGATCCGCAGTTGGCCTGTCAGGGCTTCGTTGGTGTCGGAGAGCCGCGAGAGCGCCTGGTTCAC
>NZ_JBFTHS010000231.1:0-410 GCF_056394365.1 Lysinibacillus sp. 10T31 | reverse complement strand
CGCAAGGCCACCCGGTTCAGTGCGCCGAGGGGATCACCTGCCGCGAGCGCACGCGCCGCGGCTGTTATCAGCGAATCCATCAGAATCGCGCCACAGCTGTCACTCCTGCCCTCCGATACCCGCTGCTTAGTCTATCTCACGACTACCAAACAGCCCGGAGGCTAACAAGCGCTGAGTCAGGTGCCTTCGCAGGAAGACATTCAGAGCTTGCTGACGCCTGCCAGAGGCAGGCTGAATCGCTGTTCACAGGTGCAGCACCCTGGAACTGCTGCGGTATAGGCTGGCCGAAGGGGTTATTGGCGCCGCCCAGGTGGTGCTCCCGGTGCCAGCGTGAGCTCCGCGCAGAGGCCACCGCCTTCGCGGTTGCTCAAGGTCAGCGAACCGCCGATAGCCAGCGCCAGTTGCTGGGC
>NZ_JBFTHS010000230.1:0-411 GCF_056394365.1 Lysinibacillus sp. 10T31 | reverse complement strand
CACCAGCGCCAGCGACGCAGGATCGGCGGCCCATTGATGGGACATGCCGGCCAGCAGGCGACACTGCAGCCGCGATACCTGATCGCCATACAACGGCTTTAGCCCGGCGCACAGCGCCGACACCGCTTTCCCATCGAGCACCGCGTCGTTCGCACCTTGCAGGAACAGCAACGCGGGACGATGTCGTGCGATATCGGCGGTGTGCGCGGCCGCGTCGGTCTGGTGGGCCAGTTCGCGCGACGCGGGTGACCAGGTGTAGGTCTGCCTCGTCGCTTTCTCATAGGCCTGCACCGAATCGGTCAGACCCGTTGACGGGTTGAGCAGCACCGCGCCTTCGATCTTCACCCTGCCCTGCGACCCGTTGACGGGTTGAGCAGCACCGCGCCTTCGATCTTCACCCTGCCCTGCGAC
>NZ_JBFTHS010000229.1:0-412 GCF_056394365.1 Lysinibacillus sp. 10T31 | reverse complement strand
CCTTCGGTGCCGCGTCCGACAGCGAAAAACACCGCGCCAGCGGTTGCGTCAAGGTTACGGGTATCGATGTTGTTCGGCATGGCTCACTTCCTTGTCCGTGGAGGGATGACCGTGTTGCGGATTACGGACCGATCAGGCGCAGATAGGTTTCCAGCTGATCGGCGCGCGCGCGCAGGCGCTCGGTGTCATTCAATTTCTGCTGCAGGTTGCCCGGCTGCGAATCGTCGTACAGCACGGTTTCCAGTTCGCCATCGCGCTGGCGCGATTGCAGCCACGCCCGTTGCGCGGCCAGCAGGCGGGCCTTGGCCGAGGTGTCGAGATGTCCCTGCAACTGCTGGTATGCCTGGTTCAACCGGCGGTCCTGCCGGTCCGATTCGCTGGACAGGCAGGCGGCCTCTTCGATGGCGCCCTG
>NZ_JBFTHS010000228.1:0-412 GCF_056394365.1 Lysinibacillus sp. 10T31 | reverse complement strand
ACCGTGGGTGATGGCCAAGGCATCGAGCACGCCTTCGACGTAATCGATCAGCCCATCAAGCTCCGGCGCATCGGCGGGCAGCAGGTCTTCACGGTCATAGATCTTGCGACCGTCGGCGCTCAACGTCTTGGTGCATTTCCAGACATCAGTGATCCAGTGCTCGCCCTGATGACTGACACTGTTGATAACGTACTCGTCGCCCTCCAGGTATTCCTGCAACAACAGCGCCCGGTTGCTGCGCATCATCAGGTTAGTAGCGCCGAGAATGCAGTCGATGGCCGCATGCAGTTGAGCGGCATCGTGACAGATGAACACATTATCGGAGCCCGCACTGTCCAGTGGCTTGACCACCACCGTCGATTCGCCACGAGCCTGGAACCAGGCCAGAGCCTCTGCGCTGGAGGCGGTACGC
>NZ_JBFTHS010000227.1:0-413 GCF_056394365.1 Lysinibacillus sp. 10T31 | reverse complement strand
CAATAAGGCTGTGTTGCTCTTCATTAACGATTTTTCGGGACGGGGTGGCGAAAAATTTTACCTTTACTTGGATGGTGTTTTAAGTGAGGTTTCCGCAAGGGATGTGGCGGAAGTAAATTTCGAAATAATTTGCCATGACTATTGGCTGCTGGCGCCGGCGATATTTGCAGCGGCGGGTAGGCTTCCCTCGGTAGTGACGGACGTGGATGAGTTGCGGATATCGACATCAGGGATACGTAGCGATAGAGAGGCTCGCGACAGGATCGACGTGTCTACCCAGTTGCTAGAGCTTGGATACGAAGAGGAAGAGGTTCTAGGTCGGTATCGGAATATATCATTCAAGAATTCTGATTTCGATGATGAGATATTCTCGAAAGTTGCCGTTGCGCTGCTTAAGTACTCTGCCCATGTTG
>NZ_JBFTHS010000226.1:0-414 GCF_056394365.1 Lysinibacillus sp. 10T31 | reverse complement strand
TTGCCAACCAGGCTGAGGGAACCTTTGGGCGCCTCCGTTACTTTTTAGGAGGCAACCGCCCCAGTTAAACTACCCATCAGGCACTGTCCCTGACCCGGATTACGGGCCGAAGTTAGATGTCCAAAGTGACCAGAGTGGTATTTCAACGATGACTCCACCCSAACTGGCGTCCGGGCTTCAACGTCTCCCACCTATCCTACACAAGCCACTCCGAACACCAATACCAAACTATAGTAAAGGTCTCGGGGTCTTTCCGTCCTGCTGCGCGTAACGAGCATCTTTACTCGTASTGCAATTTCGCCGAGTTYATGGTTGAGACAGYRGGGAAGTCGTTACTCCATTCGTGCAGGTCGGAACTTACCCGACAAGGAATTTCGCTACCTTAGGATGGTTATAGTTACCACCGCCGTTTAC
>NZ_JBFTHS010000225.1:0-414 GCF_056394365.1 Lysinibacillus sp. 10T31 | reverse complement strand
CCTGGGGCTCAAGAACACCGAGATAAAAACGCTCACGGAGTGTGTCCACCGCAGCCGTATCTTGCGCAATCGAGGCAGCCATCACCAACACCAGTGGATAACAGCGCCCCGCGACCCTGTCGCCCGGCCCCTGGAGCAGCAAATCCTGCGGCGCAAGCCTGGGAGTGGCATGACCGAAACTGTCCACGACAATGTCCATTTGCTCGAAGATCCGGTCACGGTACTCAAGCTTCGCAAGGTGCTCGATCCTGGCCGCCGCCTGCCCCCATTGACGCAAGGTCAATGGCTTCGCCAGTGCGTCTTTCTTGAGTGCCAGGGCATTTTCGGTAAGCGCTGGCGGCGATTCGAAAGAGCTGGCCAGACCCGCGACGAACGTCGGTGCCTGATGTTTGTAAAGCTCGCGCTCGATCGCTG
>NZ_JBFTHS010000224.1:0-414 GCF_056394365.1 Lysinibacillus sp. 10T31 | reverse complement strand
GGTCGATGCCGCGTGCAAGGTTATGCATCACGGGTACGAGCACGAAAGCCGTAAAGCGTACCGCGAAGCATGCCAGAAGGATGCGCGCCAGGCACTGCAAGCCGCCCTCGCCGCCCGCCAGCCGGTGGGGGAGCCGGTGGCATGGATGACGCACCACGACGAACCGATGCTGTATCCGACGTTCGCGGAAGCCGCCGCGTACTGCGATGACGACGAACCTCCGATTCCGCTCTACGCCGCCCCGTTCGCGCAGGCCGTGGACCTTGGTCTGCAGCTGGATCGCTACGACGCCGGGCTGCTGGGTGACGGCGGCGGCGGCGATGTTGGCTGGTGGCAGGACTACATCCGCACCGAGCTGGATCGCGCCCATGAGTTCTACCAGGACCAGGCAGACAGCCAGGCGGTGGGCAAATG
>NZ_JBFTHS010000223.1:0-416 GCF_056394365.1 Lysinibacillus sp. 10T31 | reverse complement strand
AACGTAACTGCTCGTGGGGCTTGACCCCGTCAACTAAACCGTTCGCCCCCTACTTGCAGAAACATGATTGAGGCTGGTTGGGACTTAGATCTCGTATAACAAGCGAAGCTATGACACTGCATGGAGGATTAGGGGTAACTGGCAAACTATGATTTAGGAGGAGATTAATAATGAATCCAGTCGTTGGTCTGGATATTTCAAAAGGAGAAAGCCAGATTCAAGCATTCTTAGATAAAGGCAAACCATATCGTAAAAGTTTTAAGGTGACTCATACTTTAGAAGGTCTTAATGACCTTATTATATTTTTAGAGGATGTAAAAAACGAGGCTGGTATGAAGCCTACAATCATTTTAGAAGCCACAGGACATTATGGTGCTCCTGTCATACATCATTTAGAAGAACGAGGATATTTATTG
>NZ_JBFTHS010000222.1:0-416 GCF_056394365.1 Lysinibacillus sp. 10T31 | reverse complement strand
CGCGTATTCCGTGTTGCCAAGCAAGCGGTAATCAAGGCAGGCCAATACGCCTACCGTGACCGTCGTCAGAAAAAACGTCAGTTCCGCGCTCTGTGGATCGCTCGTATCAACGCTGGTGCACGTATCAACGGTCTGTCCTACAGCCGTTTCATCGCCGGCCTGAAAAAAGCGTCCATCGAGATCGACCGTAAGGTTCTGGCTGATCTGGCAGTGAACGAAAAAGCGGCGTTTGCTGCGATTGTCGAGAAAGCTAAAGCCACCTTGGCTTAAGTACCCCCGACAGTCACCCGGGCTCACCTCTGTGGGCTCAGGTGTTAAACGTCATAAATAGGGGAAGAGCCTTCAAGCTCTTCCCCTATTTTGTATCTGGAGTCTGTACATGGAAAACCTGGATGCGCTCGTCTCTCAAGCACTAG
>NZ_JBFTHS010000221.1:0-416 GCF_056394365.1 Lysinibacillus sp. 10T31 | reverse complement strand
CATCTGGAACTCCTCGATGTGCCGTCTGATCTCACGAAGACATATGATTCGTCTTGGTCCCTTGGCGCTCCTTGCGTCGATGAGCATCGGGATGATCTCAGCCTGAAGTCTGATCACATCTTCCGAACCGTGTTCGATCCATTCATATGCGTAGGTGAGGATTGGCACCGAGATCTCGTCCGGGATAGGCAGCAATCCACCCGTTCGAGCGAGCCCAAGCGGCCCGGTCACAACGTCATAGGTTTTTCTTCCATCAAACGGTGCTTCGCAGGGTGCCTGCCCACCTCTGGCGCGCAAGCTGTCCGCGAGTTCGTAGATCTGTGTAAGTGGGTGAATAAGCTTGTAGGCAGTGGCATGCGTCCACGCTCTGTCTCGACCGGCATCACCTCCGGCCATGATGTATTGCTCTTCGAGAC
>NZ_JBFTHS010000220.1:0-418 GCF_056394365.1 Lysinibacillus sp. 10T31 | reverse complement strand
GCGTTGACCATGGCGATGGTCGAGCGGATCGATCCCCAGATGGCGCGGTGGGCGGTTGACTCGCGCGTTGTCGGCGTCCTGCTGGACGGCGTGGGCGAAAAGGCATTCTGCGCTGGCGGCGACATTGTCGGGCTATATCGCTCGATCAAGGCCGTGGCGCCCGGTGAGGTGCCGCGCGAGGCAGCCGCATTCTTCGCGCGCGAATATCGCCTGGATTACCGCATCCATCGGTTTCCAAAGCCTGTTCTCTGTTGGGGAACGGGCATTGTGATGGGCGGTGGGATTGGCCTGCTCGCCGGCGCATCGCACCGTGTTGCGACGCAAGCCACGCGCATGGCGATGCCCGAAGTCGCGATCGGGCTGTATCCGGACGTGGGCGGGAGCTGGGTGTTGTCGCGCATGCCCGGCAAGGCGGGCA
>NZ_JBFTHS010000219.1:0-420 GCF_056394365.1 Lysinibacillus sp. 10T31 | reverse complement strand
AGCCTTCACCAAGCGGGCGTACTGGCGCGTGGAGAGGTGGGTTGAGCCTCGCTGCCCGCCGGGGAAGAGGTAATCGTCGAGGCCAAGCTTCTGACTATCGATCCAAGCGACCAATGCATCTCTAGTCTGCGGCGTTATCTCGAACCGGACAGGACGCTTTGTTTTGCGCTGGATGACGCATGCCCTTGAACCAATATGCATGCCGTGTGCGACGTCACGGACCCGCAGCCCAACCAGATCGCACGCGCGCAGCTTGCTATCGATGGCGAGATCAAAAAGCGCTAACTGCCGACTATCGCCCTTGAGCTGAAGCCTGACTCGAATCGACCAGATCTCCTTGAGCTTTAGGGGCGCCTTCTGTCCCACAAGCTTGCCTAGATTCCAAGCAGGACGTTCCGCTGAGCGGCCTGAACTTCGCTC
>NZ_JBFTHS010000218.1:0-422 GCF_056394365.1 Lysinibacillus sp. 10T31 | reverse complement strand
GGGTCACCCGAACCGCGTCCGCCAACTGGGTGGCACCGCAGAGGATTTTCTCGCGAGCGGCGGCACGAAACAGAATTTTACTGTGAGCCATCAGGTTGTTCTCCCGAGTCATCCTGCAACAGGCAGGTACTTGCAGCTTCCCTGAAATGGCTCACGCGACGTTGATTTTTATCAACAAAGTCACGACGTCGCGGGGCCTTCGCAGGTACTTGTCTGCGCGCGCATTTCGCGCACCGACTCCAGATGATTGGCCGTCAGCCAATGGCCCTCAGTTGACAAAAATCAACCTGTACAACAACCAGTCGCGGCCAAATGAACCCGTGAATTCCACGGTTCTGTCAGCGGGCACTATCGGTAAAAATCGATCTGAAAACAGAGCTGGGGGTGCAGTTTTTATCCTTCTCATTTGCGAGGAACAGGTC
>NZ_JBFTHS010000217.1:0-425 GCF_056394365.1 Lysinibacillus sp. 10T31 | reverse complement strand
CTTCGGACTGAAGCTGTCGCAGGACGCATTCCGTGGCCTGGCCGGTGTCGTCGCCGCGCCGGCGGTGGTCCGGCAGGTGCACGTCGACTCCGCGCCGGCGCGCCCCTGGCGCGAGTGATGCAATTCTTGCAGTCCCACGTCGACGAACTGTTGACGGCGTGGCCGCGGTTGCGCCGACGGCCGAGCCGCCGTGCCGACGTCGTGATCGTCGGCGGCGTCCTCGACTTCAGTTGGGTGCCGCCGGGTCGCCCCGCCATCACCGACACATACCAGGTACGCCTGGAGGTGCCTCTGTTTTCGACAGAGACGTTGCCGAATGTGTACGAGGAGGGTCAACGTGTCCCGCGCACGCCGGACAACCACGTCAACAGCGCCGGCAACCTCTGCCTAGGGTCGCCGCTGCAGCTGCAGCTCAAGCTCGGTCC
>NZ_JBFTHS010000216.1:0-426 GCF_056394365.1 Lysinibacillus sp. 10T31 | reverse complement strand
CTTGGACTTGCCGGTGGTCACAAAGCTCCGCAGCGCCTCGTCGGCGCCAGTGAATGCCTTGCCGAAGGCCTTCTTGGCGGCCGTGGCGGTGTTCTCGGTCTTGCCGATATAGTCGCCGAGCGCACCGCCCAGACCCTTGCGGATGCCCGCCAGGCCCATGTCGTCCTTTTCCGCCTTCTCCTCCGTCTTCGCGGCCTTGCCGGCGTCACCGCCCGTTGCGGCCGTAGCAGACTTCGCCACCGCCTGCATTTGCGTGTTCAGGGCAGTCAGTTGCGTGGACAGGGCGGTGACCAGCGAGGCGCTGGTTGTCAGCACGGCGTTGAATGCCTGCTGCAGCTGCCGCCGCGTCCGTCGCAGCTTCCTTGGGCGTCAGGTCGACCCCCATCAGGCCG
This sequence comes from Lysinibacillus sp. 10T31, assembly GCF_056394365.1. Taxonomy (NCBI): domain Bacteria; kingdom Bacillati; phylum Bacillota; class Bacilli; order Caryophanales; family Bacillaceae; genus Lysinibacillus; species Lysinibacillus sp. 10T31. The sequence goes on along the minus strand of NZ_JBFTHS010000216.1, from coordinate 34 downwards.
GCGATCTTCCTCGCTCCCCAGACCAGAGTCTGCT
>NZ_JBFTHS010000215.1:0-428 GCF_056394365.1 Lysinibacillus sp. 10T31 | reverse complement strand
CGAACCTTCGACCCTCTGATTAAAAGTCAGATGCTCTACCAACTGAGCTAATGGCTCATATTAAGAAATGAATGGCTGGGGTACTAGGATTCGAACCTAGGCATGACGGAATCAAAATCCGTTGCCTTACCGCTTGGCTATACCCCAATTATTAAATGGGGCGACTGATGGGAATCGAACCCACGAATGCCGGAACCACAATCCGGTGCGTTAACCACTTCGCCACAATCGCCACTATATGTAATCACAGCAGTTTTTGATAACGAGTACCTCGAAACCTGGCAGGGGCAGTAGGAATCGAACCCACACCAAAGGTTTTGGAGACCTCTATTCTACCGTTGAACTATGCCCCTATTAAATTAAAACTGGTGGAGGGGGACGGATTCGAACCGCCGAACCCTAAGGAGCGGATTTACAGTCCGCCGCGT
>NZ_JBFTHS010000214.1:0-429 GCF_056394365.1 Lysinibacillus sp. 10T31 | reverse complement strand
ACCCGATCGAGTTCAGGCGCAATGCCCGACTGTACGAAAACAAGACCGACCTGCTGGATGAGTTGCGCGAAGCTCAACACGCCTGGGTCCGTTCCAAAGGCATGCAGATTGCTCAACGACAGGCACTCAAACAGCGCGTCGAGGACCTCGCCCGGCAATTCAACGTCGACGACAGCGTTGTACTCACCGATGAGGACATGAGCGATGAAGTCTATGGAGGATTGCTCAACGACATTGGCTACGAGGAGAAGCAGCTGAGCAGGCGGTTGACGCGCGAGGCGTTGCACAAGGCCGCGTAGAGGTAACCCGCCCTGAAGGCTCCCGGCCCCGCCTTCAGGGCTTTACCGGAAAACCGGTTCGCGCCTCACGGTTATCCCACTTCGGAGTCCCAGATCACCGTGATAGTCCCGGAATAGTTGGCTGCTACAC
>NZ_JBFTHS010000213.1:0-429 GCF_056394365.1 Lysinibacillus sp. 10T31 | reverse complement strand
GTCGAAGACCGAGGTGAATCCCATTTTCTGCATGGCCGTCTCGAAATCGACCCGGCCTTTTTCCGGCGAAATGTCGGGTTGTACGAGCGCCTTCATCAGCGAGTTGTTTTCAACGGCCATATCAATCGTTCTCCTGCCCATAAGGAACGGGCATTGAAGGAGTGCCCGGCAGGGTCAAGCTAGAGATAAACAAGGGCCGTGTAACCTGTCAGACCTGACAGGTTGATAGGGTTTACTTAGAACAAATTGGTGTTAGCAATTTACTTTTTTATTGCGAAATATCGAAAGGGAATGAATTGACCAGCCATACCAAAAGTCACTGATCCCTGGCAGTTCAGTGGCTTCTTTTCCGTAGAAGGTGCCGGCTGTTTGCAGGTTAGTAGACCGGGGATCAATGACGCCGGCGCTCCGAAGCGCCCTGTGCACAGC
>NZ_JBFTHS010000212.1:0-433 GCF_056394365.1 Lysinibacillus sp. 10T31 | reverse complement strand
CGGTACCCGTTCTCTCTGCGCATCCCGCACTGACTCACTCAGTGCGGGATGTTCGCGCTCTGCGGATCGCTCGCGGCCGCGCGCATCTGCGAGCTGCTGCATCCGGTCAGGACAGTGCCGTCGTCAGCTCTGGCCACCACGCGTTCATGGATTCGGATGCTGCCTGAAGGCAAGCCGCTGCGCGACGCTTCGCGTTGCCAGACCTGCACGCCGGCCTGCTGGTGAGCAGTTGTCAGAACGGCATCGAGCAACACGCTTGCCACGTTGATTCTGCCAAGGTCTGCAGCGAACAGGCCGGCCGGTGCGGCCAGCACCTTGTCGGTGGCGATGCCCTGGATCTGCAGCGGCGTCTGCAGTTCGATCTGGAAGACGGGAAGCACCGTGCCGTTGATCGCATGCGTGGGTGCCGACACTGCGTGCACCTCTGCCGGCC
>NZ_JBFTHS010000211.1:0-434 GCF_056394365.1 Lysinibacillus sp. 10T31 | reverse complement strand
GTGCAAAGGCTGTGCGGGCAGTGGCCTATCACCGGCGCAAGGCGGGCGACACGACAGAGTCACACATTACTCAGCAGGTCTACGATACAGCTGGGCGCGCCGTCCACAGCCGTGACCCACGTCTGTTCCAGTTGCTCGAAGGCGGCTCCGGCGAGGCCGTCAATCAGTCCACGGTGTTCAGCCTCTCAGGCACGGCGCTGCTGTCCGAAAACGGCGACGCCGGATGGCGCCTGGGATTGTTCGGTGCAGCCGGGCAACGGTTGCAGGGCTGGGACCAAAAACGTAATCAAAGCCGCGCGATCCATGACGATCTGCTGCGACCGAGCGCCATTTTCGAGCAGGCTCAAGGTCAAACAGAGCACTGTACCGAACGCTTTTCATACGCCGACGCCACAGCAGAAACCGCCGCCCACAACCGCTGCGGTCGGTTGATT
>NZ_JBFTHS010000210.1:0-439 GCF_056394365.1 Lysinibacillus sp. 10T31 | reverse complement strand
CGCAGAGCCAGCTCTCAAAATGTGTACCGAGGAAGAATGCAGGTAAGTTCCCAAGGCAGCGATATCTATATCTCGTCATCACCGACCGGCTGCTTAGCACGGTAGAACATTCTAATCGAACGCTGACGGACTTTTTCTGCCTCGCACTTGGACTGTGCAGTAGCGGGCGCCGCGTATGACTGGGGTCGCGATCCTAGAAAAATCATCATGGAACTTTTCCGGCTATCCATGTTGCTAGCCTCTTCGCGTCTTCCATGACAAGGGGGTCGTCCAACCAATGCGAAACCATGCAATGGCGCATATCCGCCACCCGAACATTAACCAAGCCAAGCGATGAAATGAATGAGCTAATGAAATCATGATGATCACAATGCACGGTGTTCATCAACGCAGCTTCCACTCTTTCCGAATCGTACCCCAACCGCGCAGAGAACCGTTG
>NZ_JBFTHS010000209.1:0-441 GCF_056394365.1 Lysinibacillus sp. 10T31 | reverse complement strand
GTGCACGCGCAGCGTATCTTCCTTGCCCATGATGATGCCGGTATTGAATCCATCGATCCGCGCATCGCCCGTGTTGAGAACCACCACGTCAGGCTTGAAAGTCTTCAACGTTTCGCGAACTTCGGCTTCCCAGACGGTGTCGCCGGCCACATACACCGTCTTCAGACCAGCCTGCTGGAAAACAAAGCCCATGGTTGCGCCGAGCAGCTTGCCCACCTCGGGGATGGCGTACATTTCCTCCGAGCCATGACGGGCGCCTGCCTTGCTGATCCTGACGCCGTTGAATACGGTGCCGGTGCCCAGGATTCGAACATCCTTGAAACCCTGCTTGCGGAGCAGGGCCGCATCCGCATTGTCCTGGACGAACATGGGCAGCGACTTGGGGATTTCTTTCTGGGCAGCATCATCCCAGTGGTCGAGGTGGGTGTGGCTGATCAGGAC
>NZ_JBFTHS010000208.1:0-446 GCF_056394365.1 Lysinibacillus sp. 10T31 | reverse complement strand
AAGTGTGCCCGTGTGAGAGTAACGAGCGACAAAGCCTTGAGTGTCGGACGTTGAATGTCGAGCACTGCCCGCGACCAGGATGTTGTTATTGGCTTGCACCAACAGCGCCTGTACTGAGGTGTCGGTGAAGGCGTGATGTTTGATTTCAAGTTGCCCGGTTTGATTAAAACTCTTATCCAGATTGCCGTGAGTGTCGATTCGCAACACGACACCGGTAGAGACTTCCTCTTTCAGATAGGTGGCGCTGACGAGGACTTTTCCGTCCGCCAGCAATTGCAGGGTGCTGGAGTCGTCAACCAACTCCCCGAGGGCACTGTTTGCAATGACCACACAGCCCTGTTTACCAAAGCTGTGGTCAACCCGACCATGTGTATCGAAGCGAGCAATCACCAGGCGTTTCGGGCTGTAAACGTTCACTTCTCGGGACCAGCCCAGCATGATGATAT
>NZ_JBFTHS010000207.1:0-450 GCF_056394365.1 Lysinibacillus sp. 10T31 | reverse complement strand
GTGTGGGCGATATTGCGTGCGAGGGATATTTTCCAGGAGCAGCATTCGTTGTTCGTCATCCAGGAGACGCCTGCCCAGCTCGACCTTGACACTGGTGACGGAACTGAAGGTTTCGAGCCCGCGCCCGGGCGTCCACAGGATCGCCCGACCGGAGTGTGCCGGGTCAAGCCCGCCACGCTCGGTCAGCAAAAAGCAGTTGGCCAGCGGCATTGGATCCGGCTCAGTCGAGCACTCAAGCGTCAACGACCAGGCATCTGGTCGAAACCCGTTCAGCGCCTCCCTTTGATTTCGGGTCGGTTTGTCGGGGTTGAGCAGGGTATCGAGCATGGCCTTTTCGTCTGCACGGAGTGTCTTGGTGCTCACTCTCAGCGTGGCTTCACCGCGGATTCCCACCGACATTGCATGGGCGAGATCGGCCTTGATGGTCTCCAGAAAAGTGCTTTGTTGTTC
>NZ_JBFTHS010000205.1:0-454 GCF_056394365.1 Lysinibacillus sp. 10T31 | reverse complement strand
GCTTCACCCTGCGCCGCAAGACCTTCAGCTACCAGCCGTTCAACTTGTCGAAGGCGTGCGTGCATTTATTGGCCGGTGTGCTGATGGGCATTGGCGCCTCGATGATGCTTGGCGGCAACGACTCTCAGATTCTGCTGGTATTCCCGACGCTGAGTTTGACCTCGACGTTGCCATTGGCCTCGATTGTCGTGGGGATTGTGGGGACGTTGTGGGTGAAGCGGTGGTGGGGGGCAGAAGGGCTCTGAAATGAAAAAGTCCGGTGTAGGGTCGGGCTTTAGATTTTTATCTGATCAAGTTTTCCATGAGTCGCGAACTTCCAAGGCACACGGAACGCTGCGCCTCTGCTTATCAGATCTGCCTGGATCAAGATTGCCGGCCACCACCGCACCAGATTGTGAGCTTTGCTCCAGTAAGGTTCATTCCCCCAATGTCTGGTTAAGCAGAAAATGGGAAG
>NZ_JBFTHS010000204.1:0-454 GCF_056394365.1 Lysinibacillus sp. 10T31 | reverse complement strand
GGTCGCCGACCTGGCTGTTGCCGGTCATGGCCCATTCGGATTGATGATCGATGCCGAGCGTGGCGACGTTCTCCAGGCGCCCGGTCAACAGCGAACCTTGCTGCAACTGCACATTAGCGGTGCTGCCCGCCTCGGCGATCACATCACCCGTCAGCGAGGCCTGGTTGAAGTTCAGGTTGGCGGTGCTGTTACCGGCCACCTGAACATTGCCTTCCAGTGCACTGCTGCCAACATTCATGTTGACCGACGCCGCTCCCGCCACTTCAAGAATAGTGCCGTTGCCGCCCTTGAGGGTCGAACCGTTAATGACATGAATGTCAGTAATGGTGTTCGTTGCCCCGGCATTGTCCACAACGATCGCAGAACCGGTTTTGCCTTCCGCGCTTGAATTGTCCAGCACCAGTTGGCTGCCTTCGCCCGGGACTTCAACCTTGACCGTCACACCGTTATGGCC
>NZ_JBFTHS010000203.1:0-456 GCF_056394365.1 Lysinibacillus sp. 10T31 | reverse complement strand
TTTCAATGCGTTGGTACCACATGCTTCTCGAGGATCCACTGTGGGTGCTGTCATTCAAGAACAGTCTGCTGATCGCCTTCTGCGCAACGGTGATTTCAACGGCACTCGGGACGTTGGCAGCACTCGGCTTGTGCCGCGCTAATCTGCCGTGCAAGGGACTGCTGATGGGCACCCTGATTTCGCCGATGATCGTACCGGTGATCATCTCTTCTGCCGGCATGTACTTTTTCTACAGCGCACTGGGCATCGGGCAAAACCACCTTGGCATCATTCTGGGCCATGCGGTACTCGGTACGCCATTCGTCATCATCACAGTGACGGCGACATTAGTTGGTTTCGACCATTCGTTGACCAGAGCAGCGACAAGCCTCGGAGCTTCTTCCACCTATACATTTTTCCGCGTGACCTTCCCAATTATTCGTCCAGGGATCATGTCCGGCGCGCTCTTTGCGATGG
>NZ_JBFTHS010000202.1:0-457 GCF_056394365.1 Lysinibacillus sp. 10T31 | reverse complement strand
GTCCAGAAGGTCCCGGATCACAATAGGAGAATCGTCATGCTACAAACAATCGTGGTCATCCTGATCGTCCTGTGGTTACTTGGGCTGGTAACGTCGTACAGCCTGGGCGGCTTCATTCATGTCCTGTTGRTCGTGGCGCTGATTTTGCTGGCGGTCAGTTTCTTTCAGAGYAGGCGCTCRTAARCCTCTTCGGTCATCGACATGCCGATGAACAGGGTTGAGCGCCGCTCGCGGACASTACAGTCCACACTCGCCGATGAAGCGCTTTTCGATCGCCTGCAGCGTGCCGCCTTCGGTTATTTCCTGCAAACATTGAATCCGCTTAACGGACTGGTAGCCGACACCTCGCGTCCCGGTTCGCCCGTCAGTATCGCGGTAGTCGGATTCGCCCTGTCAGTGTATCCGCTGGCCGTAGATCGGGGCTGGCTGACACGGGCCGATGCGCTGCGGTTCAGCC
>NZ_JBFTHS010000201.1:0-459 GCF_056394365.1 Lysinibacillus sp. 10T31 | reverse complement strand
GCATAGACGTGTAAAAACGCGCTGTTCGGTGCAAAGGCGTCGACAGGAACTTTTAACCCGTATTACTTCATTCTTTAACGCGCCAGGGATGTCGATGAGAGTACTGACTATCAATCACGCGGAGCTACCGTCCTCAGGTATGGCTTTGAATCGGTATATGGGAACCGTCCAGAGTTCGTTTGAAGGGGAGCCATGGCGAAAATACGTAATCTGAATGGCCCCCAAGCTCTCAAGAATCTCGAGACCTGAACTCACCGGGGCCGCTTGACTACCCATTTTTTTATAGCTGGGTCTATTGGCTGTTCGGCTTCAATCTCTGCCGGGGTTTGACTGATCGCCATACCGTTTCCACAGAACGCAGTGAACACATCCCCGTTGAAACTGTAGAGTTCGACACTCGTCACGGTCTCACAGGCATCACTCGCCACTATTTTTCGTGCGAGTTTGACCCGAGACGAC
>NZ_JBFTHS010000200.1:0-461 GCF_056394365.1 Lysinibacillus sp. 10T31 | reverse complement strand
ACCTGACCCCGAACCGCGGCGACTGCCTGTCCCTGGCCGGTCTGGCCCGTGAAGTCGGTGCGCTCTATGCTGCCGAAGTCACGCGCCCGGTCGTCGCCAGTGTTCCAGCCGCGCACGATGAAGTGCGTTCGATTGAGGTTCTGGCGCCTGCTGCTTGCCCGCGTTACCTGGGTCGTGTGATCCGTAACGTCGACCTGTCCAAGCCTACGCCACTTTGGATGGTAGAGCGTCTGCGTCGCGCTGACGTGCGTAGCATCGATGCTGCCGTCGACATCACCAACTACGTGATGCTGGAACTGGGTCAACCGCTGCACGCTTTCGATCTCGCCGAAATCAATGGTGGCATCCGCGTGCGCATGGCCGAAGAAGGCGAGAAGCTGGTGCTGCTCGACGGTCAGGAAGTCAGTCTGCGTAGCGATACGCTGGTGATTGCTGACCACTCCCGCGCCCTGGCGATTGCC
>NZ_JBFTHS010000199.1:0-466 GCF_056394365.1 Lysinibacillus sp. 10T31 | reverse complement strand
AAAAAAGGTTAGGCAACTTTTTGAAGCTGCTGTCTGTATTTTGCAGGCGGCAGCTTTTTTAAATTCCATTGCCCTCGATAATGATTGTAGTAAATCATATAACTCTTAATTTCTTTTTTTACTTCTTCTAACGTTTCACATGCTCTAATAGTTGTTTCATCTTTAAAATGCCCAAAGAATGATTCTTGTGGCGCATTATCCCAACAGTTTCCTCGACGTGACATGGACTGTCCTAAGCCAATTTTCTTCACTAAGGCTCGGAATTTTGGATTCGTATAGTGGAAACCTTGATCCGAATGGATAAAGGCATCTTCCCTTAAATGGCGATGCTTCTTCAATTTATGTAACGTGTTGAGCGCAATTTCTATACTCATTGTAGAAGATACTTCATAAGCTAAAATTTCATTTGTTTCGGCGTCTTTTATCGTTGATAAATAAGCACGTTTGCCGCCTCCATATGTTAGAT
>NZ_JBFTHS010000198.1:0-468 GCF_056394365.1 Lysinibacillus sp. 10T31 | reverse complement strand
GGATCCACACACTGGCCAGCCACGCCTGCGGCACCCGAACAGGCCGGGAGCTTATCAGCCAAAACTTGCGCACAACGGTGCCGGGGCCTGGAAAACCGAGCTGGACCGCCCCGTTGAGTGGGACAAAACCACACTCATGCGCCGCATGGGGCCGGCGGTCGAGGGTTTCTCTGATGCCACGCTGGAGCAAATTCGTATTGCCAGCGGTGTGGAGGAAGACGTCCTGCGCAGACTGCATGTCGTGAGCGAACCGCCACCAGCGCTGCTGACCGACACGATCGAACGCTTCAAGGCGTGGGCTGATGTGCGCAAGCTGCCCGAGCAGATTCTGGCCAGTGAAGTCCCGCAAGCGTTCGTTGAGCAGGTGCCTCGTTTACTGGCAGAGCTGCCAAGATGGCCCGAGCAGAAAGGCATCGAGGTTTTTGAAGGGGCCGAGCGTCGGGGGCCTTCGATCAAGTATGGCAATGT
>NZ_JBFTHS010000197.1:0-468 GCF_056394365.1 Lysinibacillus sp. 10T31 | reverse complement strand
GCCTTGAACTGCCCGACATTTGCATCAAGCCGCACAACGGCCTCCGCGTTGGCTAGGTCACCCTCGGCAATGACCGTGTAGACCGTTTTGCTGCCGGCGAACACGTCCAAGTCGCCAGAGAAGGTGTCCTCATCACCGGCGTGATCCCCCTCCAGTTGCGCCGTCATCGAAGTGACGCGTTCCCCGACCGCACGCAGTCCGTCTTCTGTTTCCTCAACCTTGGCGCTGACCGTCTCCAGCGCTTCCACAGACGCCACCAGGCCTTCGCCGGCGGGCATGCGTGCCTTGACCAGCCGAATGGCCTCGGCGTTGGCGCTGTCGCCTTCTGCGCGCGCCTGGCGTTCCTCGGTGACGCTGGCCTCCGTTGCCAGCGGCCCATCGCCGACCGGCATCCGGGCCTGCAGGATCTCGATTGCGATCACCGCGGCCTCATCGGCGCTGACACGCGCGTCCCTTTCGGACGCGAAC
>NZ_JBFTHS010000196.1:0-469 GCF_056394365.1 Lysinibacillus sp. 10T31 | reverse complement strand
GATTCATATAAGGGCATGAAGTTAGCCGGTTTTATATACGGACTCACAAATGGTCCCAGAGGCTGGTCGGCTTTTCTTCACTTCTACTATAAAAAAATAGTAGCACAAACCATGGCCTTGGTTTGTACTACTAATGTTAGTATGTTTTATTTTACTAAGCAATTAGCATAATGAGGTGATGCCATTGGGAAAGTGAAAAAAATAAATCCAAAACAACAAGCTAATGATTAGCCCCACTGCCTGTAAAGTTGGGTGAATAAATCACAGACCACTTCTTGGTGGATGCTTGTCACTTACATACTTTCATCACTGTTCTTTTCTATTTGATGATTTGTCAAATTAAGTGCAACAATTGCTCATTAAAAGCCTCGTTTGCAGTTTTCCAACCAAGACATTTTCTTGGTCGGTTGTTGATATAGTTTAATGATTCTGTTAGTTCTTCTGGTGATACTTCTTCGAAATTTGTTTG
>NZ_JBFTHS010000195.1:0-469 GCF_056394365.1 Lysinibacillus sp. 10T31 | reverse complement strand
GAGTTAGGCCGCTTCGACTTTGCGGTCATTGCAACTTCAAAATCCGATATTCTGCCGGAAAGTGCCGTCGCCCAGAAGGTGAGGAAGGTTGCGCCGATTGTGCTCGGTGTAGCTGAAGCAGATGCCCTGCCAAGCATTTATGGTTGTTTGATTGACTTATCGCATGAGCTATTGCCATCTGTCGCTCCAACAGAGGTTAGCTCGGGGATGTTCTGCTTAGGCTCCTGCCAGTCAAACGGTATGCATGCGTCGTTAAGAGTGTTATTGGAAACGTTGGCGAGCCATGGCAAGGACGCGACTGCAATTCTCTCGGTACAAACTGACATTGTGCATCCTGATACTCCCAACGGCGTACTGGGCACCCGTTCGTTCGAAGGACGTATGCAGGATGGTACAAACTGACATTGTGCATCCTGATACTCCCAACGGCGTACTGGGCACCCGTTCGTTCGAAGGACGTATGCAGGAT
>NZ_JBFTHS010000194.1:0-471 GCF_056394365.1 Lysinibacillus sp. 10T31 | reverse complement strand
GTGCTCAACGACGGTTGCAGCGTCGGCACCCTGACCAAACTTACCTGCGGCAATCTCAATAAAGCCTTTACGATTGTCGGCTGGGTGCTGGGGATTGTGCTCTGGTATCGGCTCAACATGTTGCCCGAGCATAGAACCCTGCTGATGCCCGAAATCTCCAGCAGCCACTACCTGCTCACCCTGGGTGTGGTGCTGATGGCGTTGCTGTTTCTGGCCTATGTTCACGGTGACAAATATCTGGTGTTCTCCAGCATGCTGCTGGGGGCGCTGACCAGCGCGCTGTACACCTTCGAACCGCAATGGACACCCAGCGTGTTCTTCTACCACCTGTCACAGCTGTTCTGGATGCCCGAACAAACGACCCTCACCGGCCAGCGCGTCGTGGTGTTCGTGATGTTGCTGGTGGGCATGCTCAGCTTCACCCTGCGCCGCAAGACCTTCAGCGACCAGCCGTTCAACTTGTCGAAGGCG
>NZ_JBFTHS010000193.1:0-471 GCF_056394365.1 Lysinibacillus sp. 10T31 | reverse complement strand
CGGTAGATCCGCACCTTCTCGCCCTTGTTGTTGTACTCGACCGGTTCGCTGACCCGCCAACGGCGCAACACCTCGGCTTCTTCCGGTGTGCCGTCGCCCTTGAGGATCAACTCGCCCTTTGCATCGACCAGCCACGACTTGCCCGATTCGACCTCCACCTTGGTTTGCAACGGCCGACCGAAACCGTCCAGGCACTTGATACTCACCCTCACTTGCATCTCTTTATCACCGGGGTAGCGATCGGCCCGCAGGGTGGCGGCGTACACCGGCTCACGGTGTGCCGCATCGATCTCGTTCTTCAGGATCTGCTCGTTCGCATCAGGGCTTTCCAAGCCTTGAAGATGCTGTCGAGCCCTTTCGCAGATATGTCCGCTGGGCAGAATAAAACCTTCGGCTCTGGCCCAGGCCAGCCATTCAGCGGACCGTGGCGATACGCGGGAGACGCGGCCCATCCAGCAGAAGGTGTCCCAG
>NZ_JBFTHS010000192.1:0-474 GCF_056394365.1 Lysinibacillus sp. 10T31 | reverse complement strand
GCGTTGAAGGCCATGACGTGAAGGCGCTGGTCAGCACCAAGAGCGAGGATGTGGTCAAACAGAATGTGGTGAACGCCGGTGGTTCATCCAGCGGTGCAGCGGCGGTCGGGCAAGTGTCGAACGCGGTGATGAGTCAACTGAGCGATCAGGACCCGGTGTTCAGTGCATTCGCCAACGCCAGCAGCGATGCGCAGTTGGCGAAGCTTTCCGAAAAGCTTGGCCCCGACGTGAGCGGTGGTGCGATCCAGGCGTCCACTAACGGCCAGACACTGATCTCGAACGCCATCAACACGCGCTCCAGCAGTGCCCGCAGCGGTTTGTCCTCGGGTGATGTGTTGGCCGAAAAAGGCGTGTGGCTGCAAGCCTTGAACAGCGATGCCGATCAAGGTTCGCGCGGCGGTGTCGCCGGTTATAGCGCCAACAGCCAGGGTATTGCGGTGGGCGCTGACGGTCAGTTGAATGCCGATACCACAC
>NZ_JBFTHS010000191.1:0-477 GCF_056394365.1 Lysinibacillus sp. 10T31 | reverse complement strand
CCGTCGCTTTGGCTTCTTTCCATCGCTTTGCTGGTTCTATCCACGACTTTGGCTGCTCTATCCATTATTTTGGCTGCTCTATCCACGACTTTGACGATTCTATCCACGATTTTGGCTGTTCTATCCACGACTTTGCCGGTTCTATCCACGATTTTGGCTGTTCTATCCACGACTTTGCCGGTTCTATTCGTCGCTTTGACCATTCTTTCCGTCGCTCAGACTCTTCCTTCCGTCGATCCAGCTCTTCTTTCCGTCACTTTGGCTTCTTTCCATCGCTTTGCTGGTTCCATCCACGACTTCGACTCTTCCTTCCGTCGCATTAGCTTTCCTTTCCGTCGCTCCAGCTCTTCTTTCCGTCGCTTTGGCTTCTTTCCATCGCTTTGCTGGTTCTATCCACGACTTTGGCTGCTCTATCCATTATTTTGGCTGCTCTATCCACGACTTTGACGATTCTATCCACGATTTTGGCTGTTCTAT
>NZ_JBFTHS010000190.1:0-480 GCF_056394365.1 Lysinibacillus sp. 10T31 | reverse complement strand
GTCGATAGCACGGGTGCTGCGATCATGGACAACTCGGTCGTGCCTGCGGTACAGAAGACCTTCTCGGTTCAAACAACGGTCAATGGTTCGCCTGCTGCCGGTGAGAGCTTCAGTATTTCGTTGACCGGTGCCAACTCTTCGGACAACCGCAACAGCACCGCTCTGGTCGGTTTGCAGACCAAGCAAACGGTGGATACCGGCTCGGTGAGCAAGGGGCTCAGCCTCTCGGACGCCTACGGCAAACTGGTGTCCAACGTTGGCGCCCAGGCGGCTCAGGCCAAGTCTGACGGCGGTGCCGCCACGGTGATTCTGACCGGTGCCAAGAATGCCCGCGATGCCCTGTCGGGTGTCAACCTCGATGAAGAGTCCGGCAACCTGGTGAAATACCAGCAGTACTACACAGAATGCCCGCGATGCCCTGTCGGGTGTCAACCTCGATGAAGAGTCCGGCAACCTGGTGAAATACCAGCAGTACTACAC
>NZ_JBFTHS010000189.1:0-480 GCF_056394365.1 Lysinibacillus sp. 10T31 | reverse complement strand
GCGCAGTCGGTCATCGAGCACGAAGCCGTGCCAATCCTTGTCGAACGCCTGCTTGGCGCTGCAACAGTCACTGGCCGAACTGGCTGGCCATTGCTGGTCGATCGGCGCCTCTGGTTTCTCGTATTTGGGTTCCAGAGAACAACCGCCGAGCAATAACAGCGACATGAAACATGAGGTGGATAAGCGTCTGTTCATGAGGCGCACCTACAAACGTTGGCCGAGCAAGGCTCGTAACGGAGTGAGAAGGAAAGCCCAAAGACCTGAGCGGGTGGTGCTGATTTGCGGCAGTGGTTGCTGACGCGAACGGAAGCTGATCGGGCGTAATCCAGGCAGTGAGCTATAGGACGGCGCCTTGACCGGTCGCCGCGAACGCGGTGCCGTGCGCTTTTCGCCGAGCAACGAACGCCGCAACAAGGTGCCGAAAGCCAGGCCTGGCTCAGCCTTGCCGACCACGTTGATCGGCGCCTCACTGAACAGCCG
>NZ_JBFTHS010000188.1:0-480 GCF_056394365.1 Lysinibacillus sp. 10T31 | reverse complement strand
GTCGGGAAAATATTCACGGTAACTTTCACAACTTTGGCAGTGCTGCTTTAAAAGTAATGGCGTTTTAATGTGCGTCATGATGGCAACTAATACTCCAAAAAGACAGGGAACTTATTCCTGCTCACATCACACTGAATCTAAATAAACCGTGCGGGCTTTATTGCTGTCCGGGGAGTTGATGATCCGCTTTCGTTGATCCTGCTTAATGTGTTTCGCGGTTGCGTTCTAATCGAGCATGACGGCTGCGCAGTGCTGACATATAGCCGTGTGTGTTCATGGCTTATTGAGAGAATTAAACATGGCAGAAGAACGCTCAAGGTTTTTTTCATGGTCCCTGTTGCCGCGTCTGGTGGGCTTGGGTGTCCTGGTATTTATCATCTGGCTGTTGCTCTCGACGTTGCTGATGCCGCTGCTGTCGACATCGGCGACACGGGCAATTTTGAATGCACCGGTCATTCTGCTGACGACACCCATCGAGGG
>NZ_JBFTHS010000187.1:0-480 GCF_056394365.1 Lysinibacillus sp. 10T31 | reverse complement strand
AATAGTCTAGTGATGATGGCAAAGAGGTCACACCCGTTCCCATACCGAACACGGAAGTTAAGCTCTTTAGCGCCGATGGTAGTTGGGGGCTTCCCCCTGTGAGAGTAGGACRTCGCTAGGCATAATACCCAGGAGGATTAGCTCAGCTGGGAGAGCACCTGCCTTACAAGCAGGGGGTCGGCGGTTCGAGCCCGTCATCCTCCACCATTTGCCGGTGTAGCTCAGTTGGTAGAGCAACTGACTTGTAATCAGTAGGTCGTGGGTTCGACTCCTATCGCCGGCACCATTTTACGAGCCATTAGCTCAGTTGGTAGAGCATCTGACTTTTAATCAGAGGGTCGAAGGTTCGAGTCCTTCATGGCTCACCATTTAAATTGCCAACAAAATATGCGGGTGTGGCGGAATTGGCAGACGCACTAGACTTAGGATCTAGCGCCGCAAGGCGTGGGGGTTCGACTCCCTTCACCCGCACCATTCTTT
>NZ_JBFTHS010000186.1:0-485 GCF_056394365.1 Lysinibacillus sp. 10T31 | reverse complement strand
GTATGACCCGTACGGGATTCGAACCCGTGTTACCGCCGTGAAAGGGCGGTGTCTTAACCACTTGACCAACGGGCCAATGGCGGAGAAGGAGGGATTTGAACCCTCGCGCCGGTTACCCGACCTACACCCTTAGCAGGGGCGCCTCTTCAGCCTCTTGAGTACTTCCCCACAAAAAAATGGCTCCGAAGGCAGGACTCGAACCTGCGACAACCTGATTAACAGTCAGGTGCTACTACCAACTGAGCTACTTCGGAAAAATGGTGGGCCTAAATGGACTCGAACCATCGACCTCACGCTTATCAGGCGTGCGCTCTAACCAGCTGAGCTATAGGCCCTTGGAGCGGGTGATGAGAATCGAACTCACGACATCAGCTTGGAAGGCTGAGGTTTTACCATTAAACTACACCCGCAAATATGGTGGGTCAGGACGGAATCGAACCGCCGACACTTAGAGCTTCAATCTAATGCTCTACCAACTGAGCTAA
>NZ_JBFTHS010000185.1:0-486 GCF_056394365.1 Lysinibacillus sp. 10T31 | reverse complement strand
GCACGCAACTGCCGAGAGCGTCGGGAACGGGTTCACCGGTTACTTAGGTTTACGCTCCTACCCGGCTTTACTGATCTTTACCGCCTATGGGCTCGGACTGACTCGAGCAGGTCGATGGGGCACGCTTCATAAATTATTCACATCCAAAATCCACCAAAAATATGGGGAGCCGGCTAAAACCGTGGAGACCTTGTTTCTCTGGGCCTGGAAAGGGGAAACATCAGATCAGTGGAGACATATTGAAGGTTACCAAAAACTAAAAACCCCACTGAGTGATCATTTGCTAACTATCTTCTTGGACTGGAGCAAGTCATTTATGGGATTGCTGTCCGACTTTGAACTAGTTTTCGAGCGCTTCGAAATTCTCGCCTCGCTTGCCTATTTTGAGAAGGAAGACAAAGCCTCGGTGCATTCCTCATTAGCGCATAACCCTCGTGATGGCGCGATATGGATGCCCATAGGAAGATCTGGCTGGCACTCCACCTC
>NZ_JBFTHS010000184.1:0-486 GCF_056394365.1 Lysinibacillus sp. 10T31 | reverse complement strand
AACTACATAGGCGCGCACTTCAGTAACTTCGAGAGATTCGTCAGCCTGAGGGCAAGTGATGGATACGACACCATCGCGGGGGATAATTCGACCAGTGCCATTGTGAGCCACGGTGAAATTCACACCGCACTTTCGCTTCTGTAGCTGTCCAACAATTTCGTGGTGGGCTGTGTTGAGGTTGCCTTTGGTCTGCCCCAACACCACCCAGTCGCTAATGACGCCACCAGTAACCTCTCCCGCTTCGCCCTTGTTCTTAAAGGTGAATGGCAGAATCGTCAAACGAGGAACAAAGATCTCATCCGCCGCAAAAGCCGTGGATGCCAGAGCCGTCATTACCAGTGCTGCTACCGCTTTTTTCATTGTTGCTCCATTGGGTTTTGTGCTCAGTTTGCTACCGGGAGTGCCCCGGACTTCACGACCGCTTCACTCAGGCTCAGTATGCCCGGTATGCCCGGTATGTGAAGTCGTAGCTCGCCGCGTTTACAC
>NZ_JBFTHS010000183.1:0-491 GCF_056394365.1 Lysinibacillus sp. 10T31 | reverse complement strand
CGCGCTACCAGATGCACGACTTTTTTGGCCATGTCCGGCGCCAGGTACAGGTTGACGCCAGGATTGTTGGCATCGTGGACGCTGATGCCGCCAATGGAAACGCTCGCGACGGCAGCCACGGTGTCGAAGATACCGATGAAGTTGATGGAGGCGTCGGTCTTGGTCCGCCAGGCAAACGCTTCGACGAACAGCGGTGAGTTGGCCGGCAGCAACATCGCCAAAGGGCTCTGTTCTCCTTTCAATACTTCGTTGGCGAAGTGCCGCGCGGCAGCGGCGCCTCGGCTGAAACCGAAGATATCGAATTCGATACGCTCGACTTTTCGGTCAGGGTTAGCAAGTTCGAACCGCCGAACGACTTCGAGAATATGCGCTGGACTCTGTTCAACTCGCGCCAATACGCCTTGCGCACCTTTGCCGGTCATCTGCGAGTAACGCGAATCTTCTGCTCCGCTACTGGTGCCAATACCCTCCAGATAAACACGGATTGACGC
>NZ_JBFTHS010000182.1:0-494 GCF_056394365.1 Lysinibacillus sp. 10T31 | reverse complement strand
TCACTGGCTGCATTCCCACGCAGAGCATGGGAACGATCGAAAACCGAAATGCGGGATATCGAACTGGCACGTGCCAGATTGCAGGAAATAGGTTGAACACCATGACCGAACGTCAGATTCAAACCGAGCGTTTCACCAGTGTCTGGGATGCGCTGGAAGACACTCCACAACAAGCGGCCAACATGCGCCTGCGTTCCAGGCTGATGCAGGAACTGTACAAAACCATTCGTGCCTGGGAGTTGCCGCAAAAGGACGCGGCCAAACGCCTGGGCATCACTCAACCCCGGCTCAATGATGTGCTCAACGGCAAGATCGACAAATTTTCGCTGGATTCCTTGGTGAACTTGTCCGCAGCCGCTCGATTGGGCGTTGATATCTGTTTCGACCCACAACCGTTCGGGCCACTTCAGATAGTCTGATGCAGTCAGTTGATCGTTTTGCGAAAGGTTTGGGAGCGATCATTTGAAACATCTGCCGACTACGCAGGTCGATTC
>NZ_JBFTHS010000181.1:0-495 GCF_056394365.1 Lysinibacillus sp. 10T31 | reverse complement strand
ATCGCCACCTCCCTGGGGCTGAACACCTGGTTGACCGGGGCCCTCACAGACGATCGGGTCGAAGCACTGCTGGGGCTGCAAGACAGCGCCGAACAACCTTTGTTTTTTGTCGGCTGCGGACACGGCGACGGACAAGCGCTGTGCGTGGAACTGAAAGCCCTGATCAACTGCCAGGAAACCGATGATGCCCATTGCGATCAATGAACCAGACTCCCTGCCAGTCTCGCCGATCCGCAGGTTTACCCTGGGTGACTGGAACAACAACGCATCGGTGCGCAGCAGCCAGAACGCTTACCTGCTGCCTCCTGAACTTGAGCGCGAACTGGAAACCAGAGACTGGTTCCCCCCGGCCTTCCTGCCTTATCTGAAACACCCGTTGCTTGAGGAAGCCGGACAAGCAATCCGCCATCGGCTGGCCGCGAACCATCTGGTGTACTTCCTCGACTACACCACCGCGCTCGAACATCGGGTCGTCAATCGTGCGGTCGAGACCAT
>NZ_JBFTHS010000180.1:0-499 GCF_056394365.1 Lysinibacillus sp. 10T31 | reverse complement strand
GCTGTGCTTTATGCAGATGCTCCAGGGTGTTTTCGTTATTGAGCAGTTCGTCCTGAACGCTGTATTGAGACAAGGTCTTCAAAAAGGTTTCTTGCTCACGAATGTTTCCCATCAAACGCGAAAAGTGAAAGCGGACCTCGTCGTACTGCTCCTCGATCAGACGTTGACATGACCAATAGCTGGTTCCGATCAGCAACAATGCCACTCCGAGCAACACCACCAACCCTTTGTTCAGTCGCAATGAACTGCGGGTGAGTTTCTCCAGGAGGGCGTTGTCGTGTTTCATTAAGGATATCCGCAGGATAGTGAAGAGTCGGTGCAGGATGGATAGTACCTCTGATGTTTGATGAGCGTCGGTCAGGCCAGAAAATTAATAAAATGTCGCCGGACCATCATTGGTCAGCAACTGCTGGAACTGGTCCGACGATACTGCATGGGAAATCAGAAACCCCTGAACCTGCGTGCAATCGATTTTGCGCAGCAGCGCAAGCTCCTGTGG
>NZ_JBFTHS010000179.1:0-504 GCF_056394365.1 Lysinibacillus sp. 10T31 | reverse complement strand
CACCAGCAGGCGGCGCGGCAACTCAGTCAGATCGAAAACGTTTTCRTTGGTYAGGTAACCGGCTTGCGCGAGACCGGGAATCAGCGGGATGTTCGGGGCCGCGCCAGTCGCRATCAAGGCYTTGCGAAAGCGCAGGGTCTGCCCATCGACCGTCAGCGAGTCAGCCCCCGTGAAGCGCACTTCGCCGAAGAACATATCCACGCCAATTGCGCTCAATCGTGCCGCCGAATCGCCGCCGCTGAGGTGACTGCGGATACGCCGTACGCGCGCCATCGCGGCAGCGAAGTCGACCTGAATGTCGCYCGGCACTTGCGCGCCATAGTGCCGGGCRTCGCGCATTTCGGCATACAATTGCGCCGTCCGGATAATCACCTTCGACGGTACACAACCATTGTTCAGACAATCGCCGCCGATAAACCTGCATTCAATCAGCGCCACCCTGGCGCCGAGCGCTACGGCGGTTTTCGCGGCGCCCAGACCTGCAGGTCCCGCACCGACTATCAC
>NZ_JBFTHS010000178.1:0-508 GCF_056394365.1 Lysinibacillus sp. 10T31 | reverse complement strand
TGGCTGGATGCAGCAGCCCGTCGGTTTTTGCGGCCAACGCAGCCCCCGACGACCGACCCGCTGCTTCGAACCGGTCCACCCGACCGGGCCACGTAGACGACCTCCCCGTAGTCCTGTCGCTGCCGTGTCCTGCGGAGCGCCCTGTTGTTTGATGTGTGGAACCGCGCCGAGACAGGCGCGCCTGGTGTCCTGGCGGTCCGTGGCAGTTGCCCGGTGTGTCAGCTACCGCGACTGGTCCGTTGCAATCCTGATCTCCATTAGATGACTTCCGAACTCGCGCTCGACGCGAACACGCCAACCCGGCCGCCCGCCCCCCAGCAGCAGGAAATGCCGCTGGCCGTGGTGCATGGGCAACCGGTCCTGCAGATTCCGCAGGACCTGTACATCCCGCCGGATGCGCTGGAAGTCATCCTGGATGCCTTTGAAGGACCGCTGGACCTGCTGCTGTACCTGATCCGCCGGCAGAACCTGGACGTACTGGACATTCCCGTGGCCGAGATCACCCGGC
>NZ_JBFTHS010000177.1:0-508 GCF_056394365.1 Lysinibacillus sp. 10T31 | reverse complement strand
GCGGCGGGATAGCGTAGCTGGATGGAGATTGGCAAGTCTTTTCCCGGCTCCAATACGTACTTGTCATCACCGGGAGTGACCAGTTCGACGACGCCTTCGCTACCGTCGTGCGTCACCTCAGCCCAAAGTTCACTGTGAATTTTCGTGCCCAGTGGCAAATCGGCAAACGACAGTTTCCAATTTGAAATGGCATGACGGGCTGCTTTCAGCACAATGCCGTAACTGTAAACCCAGCATTGGCTTTCAATATCGAGCCATTTCGTCTTGAACTCAAAACCGGCGTCAATGGCTTCAGCTGTCGTATCGCCCTTTGCAAAGACGGAACAATAGCCTGAATGAGGCTGAAAGCTTTCGATCGAACACAATTGAGAAAGCCTTGAAGAGTCCAACGTGACAGTGGGTAAAACCGTCAAGGTTCGTTGGGTATTCCAACCCACACTCTGCGGGGCAACAATAGTAATTACCGCATAGGTATACCCCGCATTACTTGATACTGTAAGCGTTGCCC
>NZ_JBFTHS010000176.1:0-511 GCF_056394365.1 Lysinibacillus sp. 10T31 | reverse complement strand
CAAATGCCCATTCTCCTATCGTGGCCACGCTTGATGGGAATTTTACACTTGTTAATTTATTACTATAAAATGCGTTTTTTTCTATTGTTGTCACCTTTGGTGGGATTTCTATACTTGTTAATTGATTACCTGAAAATGCGTACTCTCCTATTGTTGTCACATTTTCTGGGATGTCTACACTTGTTAATTTATTATTAGTAAATGCACGCATTTCTATTGTTGTCACGTTTTCATGGATGTCTACACTTGTTAATTTATTACCAGAAAATACATAACCTTCTATTGTTGTCACCTTTGGTGGGATTTTTACACTCGTTAATTGATTGGCAGCAAATGCACTAAATCCTATTGTTGTTACGTCTTCGTGAATGTCTATACTTTCTAATCGATTACCTGAAAATGTACTATCCTCAATCTTCGTCAAGCTTGACGGAATTTTTATACTTGTTAATTTATTAGAACGAAATGCCTCCTTTCCTATTGCTGTCACGCCTTCAGGGATTTCCACACT
>NZ_JBFTHS010000175.1:0-512 GCF_056394365.1 Lysinibacillus sp. 10T31 | reverse complement strand
GCAGACGACCACCAGCAACAGCGCGGACCAGATCCAGGGTGCCAGGTTAGATTTTACAGGCATGGGTTACTCCGTAGGGGCGGGCAATGGCGAGGCGAGGGGAGCGGTGGGCGCCGAGAGGTGCGAGGGCAGGCCGCGGATCAGGTCTTCGGCCATGTGTTGGGCACGCTTGGCGATCATTTCCAGCGAGGAGACGAAGAAGTAGGTGCCGCTGGTCATATGGCCCAGCAGGCGCAGGTGCGGATCCGGCTGTCGGTGCCGGTCGAGCAGTGCGCCACTGGCAAACTCCACTTGCAGGCCACCTCGTTCATCGCGCAGTGCATGGCCGTCCTGCTGCAGCTGCCAGAGCACGCCGGAGTCCTGCTCGCATTCCACCCATTTGGCCGCGCCGGTGGCGTTCACCACGTAGTCGTATTCGCAGGTTTCGGCGGTCGCTGCGTAATGGGCCTTGATCAGGTCTTCCTGCTGCCCCTCGAAACGTACATCGCCTGCCAGCAGGCGCAGTCTGCCGG
>NZ_JBFTHS010000174.1:0-518 GCF_056394365.1 Lysinibacillus sp. 10T31 | reverse complement strand
GCGCATGACAGTGCGAGAGGTGCCCGGCAGGGCATAGTGCTCCACCAGCTTCGCGTACGACGCATCGGCCAATGCCTGGCCGCGCGATGGGCCATGCTCTGCCAGCCGTGCAAGCGAGGCCTTGTTCCATTCCAGGAAGTCGGACTGGAAGGCGCGCATGCGTACGACCGGCGTGCTGCCGCCCAGATCCAGCGCGCTGCGTTCGAAAACAAGAAGCGGCAGAACCTCGCCGAACCCCACGTCGCGGCCATAGCGGAAGCTGCGTTCGGCCTGCGGCCTGCCATTGCAAAGCAGTGCGACGCGACCGGGCTTGCTGGAATGAACCATCAAGTGCCGTTGAAAATAGCCCTGTACCGGCTCGGCATCCGTGTTGGACGCCCCCGGCGCGGTGATCTGCAGTTGGCAGTTGCCATCCGTGGGCGCATAGCCAGCGATCTGCAGCGAGCCGTCGGGTGGCCCGAAGGTGACGCAMCCACTGGCCAGCCCGCAGACCAAGGTGATGCCGATCCATCGACGCA
>NZ_JBFTHS010000173.1:0-520 GCF_056394365.1 Lysinibacillus sp. 10T31 | reverse complement strand
CTACACCCTTGGTGCTTGAATAGAATTTGTCGTAGAGATCTGCATACAAAATGCCTATCGGACAGCCCGGTTCTTCTTTCTGAGAAAGCACGTAGTAATTCATAGTTCTCAAAACCTTAATTATCGAACTCGACGTTGTTTGGTTCCCGGCACTGACAGGCTTGTTCTTAACCTGGACTGGATTGCCGATATCTGAGCACGAGCCTGAACTTTATCAATATCCCCAGAATCATAATCGTCCCGAACCTTTTCAACCATGTTTTCAACCATAGGCGTGTAGACCTTACCATGAGAGCCACAATGATAAAAAACCCGCTTACTTTTCTTGGCTTGATCTGCACTGTCGGGCATTAATACCCCATTTTCTTTTTTATCCCGTTCACCGGCCATGCCGATATCCGAGAAAAAGCTCGCCTGCCGACCCCACACTTCCTCAGGGATGAGGTGATGGGCTTGCATCTTGTCATTGCTTTTGCCACCTAATTCTCGATCAAGCTTTCTACTGCATAATCCATTAGGG
>NZ_JBFTHS010000172.1:0-522 GCF_056394365.1 Lysinibacillus sp. 10T31 | reverse complement strand
GGCGGAACTGGCAGACGCACAGGACTTAAAATCCTGCGGTAGGTGACTACCGTGCCGGTTCGATTCCGGCCCTCGGCACCATTTTTTATTTTAATAATTAGCGCCCGTAGCTCAATTGGATAGAGCGTCTGACTACGGATCAGAAGGTTGTGGGTTCGACTCCTGCCGGGCGCGCCAATAAAAACAAACGGGAAGTAGCTCAGCTTGGTAGAGCACTTGGTTTGGGACCAAGGGGTCGCAGGTTCGAATCCTGTCTTCCCGACCATTTCCTAAAATTATAATTAACTTTGGGGCCTTAGCTCAGCTGGGAGAGCGCCTGCCTTGCACGCAGGAGGTCAGCGGTTCGATCCCGCTAGGCTCCACCAATCAAAACAAATGAACCTTGAAAACTGAACAAGCAAAACGTAATCAATAAAGTTTTTAGTAGCTAGCCTTGAGTTAGTGAACGAAACAAAATTTTGGACATCAAACATGATGCCAGCAAAACAATTTGAGCTAATCAAATTTCTTTTTATGGAGAGT
>NZ_JBFTHS010000171.1:0-523 GCF_056394365.1 Lysinibacillus sp. 10T31 | reverse complement strand
GTAAACAAGTGGACTAACAACCGCACTTTGTACGGCTGAAAAGAAAACAGCACCAAGCGCAATATGTGTAATCACAACCACCAAGGCGACCTCAAAAAAAACAAGCTTGTTACATCTACAATTTGCACAAAACAGCATCCAAGTACGCTTCCAAAACGCAATTTTTTGACATCTGATTTCTGCTGCTATTTTCTCAAGCTCTTCGGGAGACTTAAGTACTGACTCGATAAAGCTACTCATATTCGCTACCCAAGCGCCAATAAAAACAAGTAAGCACATAACAAAAGCGAATGACCTTTTAACACCTTCAAAACTAAAATCGAAAGTCTCCAAATCGAGCTTAGTGCTAAAAATTATTGCAAGTGTCAGAAATAAAATTTGAGGCGTCAAATTTCTTAAAAACTCAAGCAAAGCTCTTTTACCTTCCCCCAAAAACATTACCACTCCTAAACCGTACAACCTTACGGATGATTATCATTAAAAAAGGGACAAACATCTTAACGTCGATTACTTTGCCCCATTC
>NZ_JBFTHS010000170.1:0-524 GCF_056394365.1 Lysinibacillus sp. 10T31 | reverse complement strand
GCGCTCCAGTGCGTGCTCGGCAACGTCTGCTCCACGCTCCTGCACGGCCACCGGGCGCAGCAGTTCGTCGTATTCGGTCCGTGAGTGGCTGCCACGGCCGTCCCAGCGTTCGACGGCTTGCCCGGCCTCACCTGGCAGCGTCAGCCGCCAGCCGGCGTCCACGCTGTGGCTCGCCAACGGCAGGCCGGACAGGCTGAAGGTCTGACTCAGGTTGACGGGGACGGATGCGTCGGTTTGGGCCAGGGCAAACAAATACGGATCACGGCTGGCAACCGGTCGGCCAGCGGCGTCGAACCGTTGATGGGTGACCCGCGTTTCAAGCGGATCGCCCGCCTGCCGTCGGTGGAACTGYACGGTCCTGAYCGTCAGGCCACGCGAGTCCGATACCACGAGGCCAGGTGTGGCCGTGTGTGCGTATGACCAAGTTCCTGTAGGCATACATAATTACCTTGATACATGCGGGTTAGTCATACATCTCGCGCCCCCATGGACTCATGCATAGCTCCACGAATGTGGTTTATACG
>NZ_JBFTHS010000169.1:0-529 GCF_056394365.1 Lysinibacillus sp. 10T31 | reverse complement strand
CGTAGAAACAAATCTGTCTCCACCATGGTTTTTAATATCGACGAACTCCGAGCGAGCCTGTCTTCTTGGTTAACGCTAAGGTAAATGCCTCCTCCGACGTGAACTTCAGTGTTTCCAGCCAGCTCATAAACCACTCGACGTCCAGTGCCGCGAATATCTTTAGCCACTCAGCTTTTTTGCCTCCGCAAGCGGGTACTGCTGTCCCACTCAGTCCATGACCCTTGCCTTCGAAAAACAAAAAGTAGTCATCGTCGTAGCAGTAGCCGATCAATTTTGGCCAGTCAGCGCTGTGGGGTTGCTCCGGTACAAGATCCTTTTCGGCAATCACATAATAATTTCGGACTTTGTGGGGCTGTAGGGGAGGACGGTAGCTAGAAAGCCAGATCAGGCATTGAGTTGCTTTATCGGAGTCGTCCATCCAAGTCGATACTTTCTTGTCCAGTTCCGTAAATGTTCCTGCGGTGCCCATGCGATAAAACATTAACCAACCGTCTCGTCCTTCGTTGACTATTAAGTAGGTGTACCCATG
>NZ_JBFTHS010000168.1:0-535 GCF_056394365.1 Lysinibacillus sp. 10T31 | reverse complement strand
TGACTCGTGGAAGCAAAGCCAAATACACTGCCGAACAGAAGCGCAAAGCTGCGCACATAGAGGCCAGCTACGAAGACAAAGGGATCTCCAAAGAAGAGGCCCAAGCCCGCGCCTGGGCGACAGTCAACAAACAATCCGGTGGCGGTGAGCGCGCAGGCGGGGCTGGTCGGACCAAACCTGCCGCCAAAAAAGCCTCCGACCGTCGGGAGTCGGCCAGACGCGCCGTCGCCACCCGCAAAGGGCTCTCACGAAACAGCAACGCGTCACGCGAGACACAGACCAAGGACAGCCTGATGAAAGAAGCCCGGGCAAAGAACATTCCCGGGCGCTCGACAATGCGCAAACAGGAGTTGATCGACGCATTGCGCAAGGCGGGCTAGAGAGAACAGAAGGCGACTTCCAAGGCGTCCCGCTCCTGCGGGAGATAAATGTGCAGGAGCGGGATTGTCCGTGATAGCAACTGCGCCTGCCGTTCAACCGTCGTTTCGGCCAACACGACACGAAGACCGGGGTCCCGCCCGGAGCAATTTGTACC
>NZ_JBFTHS010000167.1:0-538 GCF_056394365.1 Lysinibacillus sp. 10T31 | reverse complement strand
CCCCAACTGGCAGTGGATTTTCACGCAACATTTCTATTAGCTTCGCGAACTCATCGTCTGATGCGCGGTAAGCATAGAGAGGGCGGCCGTCAGGATGAAGCTGCCTCCTTTCCTTGAGAAAACCATCAACCCACTGGCGAAGAGCTGCGTCGTGTCTGGCCGCGACAGAATCCATTCTTATTGTCCTATCGAGAAATGCTGATCACTATTTGACGTATCTGCACATGCCTACATGCCTTATAACACCGAGCTCCCGCAGAAAAAACCAAATTGCCACTAGTTTTGTAGATTCACTCAATTGATTGCTTTTGGTGGGGAGTGGTCTGTTGAGAAATTCGATCTTGGCAAAAGTTGCGCATAAACCGATACCAGGCGAAAGACGGTTTCAGCCTCGTACTCTCGCTCTTGGAGTGCTCGCGTCCAGCTGCACAAAGTCCGGTATTCACGTAGACATGGCGCGTAAAAGGCGTGCAACCGGCCGCTTACGTGACCAGCCTAGGGAGCCGTGGTGTCAACACCTAACGTCGGGGGCAAATGG
>NZ_JBFTHS010000166.1:0-544 GCF_056394365.1 Lysinibacillus sp. 10T31 | reverse complement strand
ACCTTAATTCGCTCAAGTGCGTTTGCTTGTGCCAAAGCTAACTTTGCTACGATGCCGTGAATCGGCAATAAATGAGGGTAATGCTTATCGGTAGATGGTGCGTTAGTGATTACTGTAGATATGAAAAAACCGTCTTGTGTAGGGTCATTCAATAGCAGTAAATTGGCGCCAATTTCAGCCCCGCAGCCGATCAGTAGGCAGGTCTTCATTTACATTATCCTTAATATAAAAATGGCCAAGTTACGCCAGTAGTTGCATAAAGTCGTCAGCTGCAAGTCCTTCAAGATCACTAGAGCTTGTGATCAATTTCTCGATGTTTTTCGAGCGCTCCGAACCGTAACGAACACTTGCATTGGCAGTGAACTTTTGCACCAGCAAGGGTAGACACTCAGATCTACGAACGCGATGTCCGACCGGGTATTCTATTGCTGCCACAAATGGTTCGATCTGAGCCTTGAAGCGAACGGTGAGGGTATTGCCGATTGAGCGCTTGTCGGGGGCATAGTAATTTGCTGTGTATTCCGGCTTTTCTTCACACCGAATC
>NZ_JBFTHS010000165.1:0-545 GCF_056394365.1 Lysinibacillus sp. 10T31 | reverse complement strand
TAGCCGGCCCGACCGCCGCCCCTGTCAGCCTTCGGCTCACTGCCGCGGAGGCCGTGCCGGGGGTCGAAGTGCGGGTCTTCAGCAATGGCGCGAGTGCCATGACGCTGCGATCGATCACACTTCAGCCGGTGACGGCGGCGAAGGCACTGGACTGATGGGACTGCGACGGCCTGTTCAAGCAGGCCGTCACGCAGAAGGGGAAAAATGGCCGCCGAGTCGGCTCCCGCCTTCGTGCGGTATCAAAGATGTCCGGGCGGTTTCGGCGCCCGCATCGCCCAGCGCGACAGACCGAAGGCCAATGGCAGCGTCAGCACGATGCTGATTGCCATGCCCAGCCATTCCGGCGTGTCCAGTTTCTCGATGCACAGCCGCAGGATCAGCATGCCGAGCAGGAACTGGACCACGTAGATCAAAGGGAACAGCAGGGCCGAGCGCCGTGTCATAGGCTGCTTGAACACCATCATCGCGTTCACCACATATGACAGACCAATGCCTGCGAGGTACGCGATGAAGTAGGCAAGTGCATAGCCCATCCAGTGCAGGAG
>NZ_JBFTHS010000164.1:0-553 GCF_056394365.1 Lysinibacillus sp. 10T31 | reverse complement strand
GTACCCACACCGACACCGCTTCCTCCAAAAGCAGCTCATTCAAACCCATATAAACCTACACGACATCAATCAAGAAACCAAAAGTACAACGCTGGTAAAAAACCATCATGACTGGACTGATCCAGTCATGATGGAGTCATCTCACACGGCACTATCAGCACTGCCAGAAACTTACTTATCGGCTGTCGCGCTCTTCAATTCGTTCCAGAATCCACTCATGCACCTCCCCCTCCACCCAACCGACACATCGATCACCTAACGATATCGGCTTAGGGAACGCCCCCTCCGAAATGAATTTATAAATGGTCGACCGTGCCAGGCCAGTCGAATCGATTACTTCTTTTAAGCGAATCACTCTCATGAACCGGACTCCTCATATTCGTTCAGAGGATTCGCAAGGTCAGTCGGGTTTAACTGCCATAGGGCCTACCCGGCGTTGAGCTTACGGTTATCGCATTCCGGCCAAGACGACCTGACCGCACATATTGTGCCTTGATAAGCATTTATCATTTACAAGCAACACTCAGGAACGAGGCACAGCAAGGTACAGAGC
>NZ_JBFTHS010000163.1:0-555 GCF_056394365.1 Lysinibacillus sp. 10T31 | reverse complement strand
CCTGAAGGCTATCCCTGAAGAAGAGCTGCCGCTAGTTCATGGAAGGCGCTACGGTTTGCGGGAAATGTCCTAGGACGGGGGGAAACACGGGACAGATAAGGTTTGATCACATTCATGATCGTGGTCTGTCCCCGTTTCTTTCCTGATACCGGTTGGTGAGGTGTGAAGTTTGTGGGGGCGGATTGTTTGGGATGATGGCTGGGTATTCAGCATTGRTGTTGGCTGATCTGGCGCTATCGCGAGCARGCTCGCTCCYACAGGGGTTGTGCGTGCTGACTGGGATTTGGGAAACACGGGAGAGACCACGATCATGGGTATGAGAAAACGTACCCTGCCCCCCCCCTTCTTTGCCCTACGCTGCTGATCGGCGTTGTCGTCGGCTTATCTTTTTCCACGGACGGTGCGGAACACACAAAGGAGAACACTATGAAGCAGACACTATTCGCTGGAACGCAGGGCAATCTTGCTGTGATTGAAGCAGGACACGGCGAAGGTTTGCCGGTGCTCTTCCTCCATGCGGACTCCGGTCGAGCAAGCCAGTGGGCGGAAATGCTC
>NZ_JBFTHS010000162.1:0-556 GCF_056394365.1 Lysinibacillus sp. 10T31 | reverse complement strand
GCGCAAGGTATGATCGCAGTCTCGATTTCAGCGTTTGCGGATTAAGGACAATTCATGCGTATCGGTCTTCTGTCGCCCCTCGCTCTAGCACTTGCCACAACCTGCGCACTCCCGGCCCACGCAAGCTTCGATCAGGATGCCTGTACGCCTGAACTGTCGCTCAGCGGTGACGGACGCTGCAACAATGTGGCTTTCCTCAACCCTGGCAACGACAGCCGCGCCAACTTGCGCTTGTTGCTCTTCGATCAGGGCGCGCTAGCGCTGAACCCGGCGCCATTGAGTGATTTTGACCGTTAGGCCGGCTACGGCCCGGTGCCGTTCGACCTTGCACGTCTCGACTCACCGTCTGCGCCTACACCGATACCACCCCCTGAATCGGCCCCGGTTTCAGTACTTGATGAGCCACTGCGCCAACTCGGCATCAGCCACGAGGCCTCGACCATTGCCGGCAATCAATTCATCGAAGGCGAAGGCAGCCGCTGCCGCAGCAACAGTGAAGAGAGCGCCGCCGCGTTCCTCGCGCAACTGCTGAAAACCACTCAACTGCCTGCCGAAG
>NZ_JBFTHS010000161.1:0-557 GCF_056394365.1 Lysinibacillus sp. 10T31 | reverse complement strand
GTCTAAATGAAGACTGTCAGGGTTTGCCCTTGCGGTTTATGCGTTGAATAGCGTTTTGCATGAGACACCCAGGAAAACCGACGATGATTCACATCACCCTGCCTGACGGCTCGCTGCGCGAGTACGACCAACCACTCTCGGTATTTGAAGTTGCGGCGAGCATTGGAATTGGCCTGGCTAAAGCGGCGGTCGCCGGCCGGGTGAATGGCACGCTGGTGGATTGTGCATTCGTGATCAGTCAGGACGCACGGGTGAACATCGTCACACCGCAGGAACCGGAAGGTCTGGAGATCCTTCGCCGGTCTTGCGTGCGCTTGTTGGCGATGGCGATCAGGCAGCTCTATACCGAGGTAAAGCTGTACGCAGGCGCGGTTGTCGGTGATGGTTTTTACTGTGAATTTGCCCACGAACAATCGTTACAACCTGACGACCTGAAGCTGATCGAAGCGCGAATGTATGCACTGGCAACCACCAACCACTCGATCAATCACGTCCTGTCGCAATCTCGGCTGGGGAACTTCGAAGATGTGCTTGATGGTCCGTACGTGCCTTCAACC
>NZ_JBFTHS010000160.1:0-566 GCF_056394365.1 Lysinibacillus sp. 10T31 | reverse complement strand
CCGGGATCGAACCGGCGATCTCCTGCGTGACAGGCAGGCATGTTAACCGCTACACCACGGGACCATTTTGGTTGCGGGGGCCGGATTTGAACCAACGACCTTCGGGTTATGAGCCCGACGAGCTACCACTGCTCCACCCCGCGATAATAGAGTGATTTATTTTAAAAATGGTGGAGGATGACGGGCTCGAACCGCCGACCCCCTGCTTGTAAGGCAGGTGCTCTCCCAGCTGAGCTAATCCTCCACATGGGTAAATAAGCGAAGCGACGTCCTACTCTCACAGGGGGAAGCCCCCAACTACCATCGGCGCTAAAGAGCTTAACTTCCGTGTTCGGTATGGGAACGGGTGTGACCTCTTTGCCATCATCACTTCACTTATTCAGTTGAAAGAACTTATTCTCTCAAAACTGGATAAACGTGCATTGAATGTTTCAAACTTTTTTGGTTAAGTCCTCGATCGATTAGTATTCGTCAGCTCCATGTGTCACCACACTTCCACCTCGAACCTATCTACCTCATCGTCTTTGAGGGATCTTACTTACTTGCGTAATGGGAAATCTCATCTT
>NZ_JBFTHS010000159.1:0-575 GCF_056394365.1 Lysinibacillus sp. 10T31 | reverse complement strand
GGCCACCGCTTCCCATGGTGCAGGCGAAGCCATCGGGCTCTATGAACAATATCGCCGCCGCGCTGTGGAATGGGCACAGGCCCTTGACCAGTCAAAACTCGAAGCCAAACAAATCGAAGCCCAACTCGCCGTCTACGAAGCCCAACACAAAGCGACCCAACTGCAACTGCGCCAGGCGCAAACCGCACTGGAGCAGGCCAAGGCCACCCATGACTTCCTGCTGAGCAGCAACCGCTTCAGCAAATCCCAGACCTATGACTGGCTCAACAGCAAGTTCGCCAGCTTCTACTACACCGCCTACACCACCGCACAGTCGTTGTGCCAGGCGGCCGAAGCCTGCTGGCAATACGAAATGGGCGATTACCGGCAGACCTTTATCCAGGCGGGGGCGTGGAACTCGTCCTACCGTGGCCTCGGTGCCGGTGAACAGCTGAAAACCAGCCTGCAGCAGATGCACCGTGAATACCTGCAAAACAACAAACGCGAACTGGAAATCCGCAAGACCGTGTCACTGAGAAATCTGAAAGCCAAAGATTCCACTTCGACGATCAATAAGGAATGGGATGGGACTGGGG
>NZ_JBFTHS010000158.1:0-578 GCF_056394365.1 Lysinibacillus sp. 10T31 | reverse complement strand
GGCTATCAATGGCGTGGTGGCCGTGCCGACCCTGGAAGACGGCCGGCTGATGCTGGTCAACCTCRAGCGTCGGGCCATTGGCGGGATGTCCATCGAATTCCCGCGGGGCGCCATCGACGAGAACGAAACCGCCTGCGACGCGGCGGCCCGCGAGCTGCTGGAGGAAACGGGCTGGCAGGCGTTGAAGGTCAAGGAGTTGGGTTTGCTGCACAGCAACACATCGCTGATTGCCAGTGCGGTTGCGGTGTGCCAGGTCTACCTCGATACACAAGCCACCGACGCAACCGATGGCGAAGTGGATGATCTATTGTTCATCACCCGCCAGGAGCTGATGGCCATGATCACCGCCGGCCAGATCACCGATGGCCACACGCTCTCGGCGGCAATGATGCTGATCGCCAGCGAGGCCGGTCTCCCTAGCCCTCCACTGTGACTTGTCGACTGTCAGTCGAAACGCGCCATGCAAAAAGGGCAGAAGGGATGCGATCCCCTCTGCCCTTCAGTTTATCGAATGTGCGCGCGTCGTCGGTCAGGCGCCGCTCTGCACAGTATCGTCAGACATGCTCACTGCTTTTGGC
>NZ_JBFTHS010000157.1:0-589 GCF_056394365.1 Lysinibacillus sp. 10T31 | reverse complement strand
GTTCAAACCATCACTGGAGAGGCTGATCAACGATTGCTGACCGGCTTGCAGGTGCAAGGTGAACGCAGTGCTTTCATCACTGCTGAGCAACACCAGGTGCGGTTGACCGGGACGCCCCGCCAGCGTCGACATTTGGCCAGATTGCTCCAGACGCAGCTGCAAGCCTTCCGGTAAACTATAAGCGCGGCCTGCCGGGCGCCAGTCCTGGCCATCGAGACCCAGCACCTGATAACCCTCGGGCTCCAGCCGAAGGCCATACTCACGTCCTTCAAGCACCGCCTGCTCACGCAGCGTCTGCAACAACTGGATCAAACCGTTGGCCTCCTGCCGGGCCAGACGCGCCGGGTGATTGCCGATGGCCAGACCCGCCATGCCCAACAGCACGCCGATCAACACCATGACCACCATCAACTCCAATAGAGTGAAACCCCGGCACGCCTGACGCATCGGTCAATCTCCCCAGTTGCCGATGTCTGCCCCATGGCCTTCGCCACCGGACACACCGTCAGCGCCAAAGGAGTACAGGTCATAGCCGCCATCGAGCGAATTCACCCCGGGATTGAGGTACTGATACGGCGTTCCCCAAGGG
>NZ_JBFTHS010000156.1:0-591 GCF_056394365.1 Lysinibacillus sp. 10T31 | reverse complement strand
GTTCTATCCACGATTTTGGTGGTTCTATCCACGATTTTGGCTACTCTATCCATCATTTTGACGTTTCTATCCACGACTTCGACTTTTCTTTCCGTCGCTCTGACTCTTCTTTCCATCGCTTCGGCTTCCTTTCCATCACTTCGACTCTTCTTTCCGTCACTTCGGCCTTTCTTTCCGTCGCCGCCTTTTCTTTCCGTCACTCCGGCTCTTCTTTCCGCCGCTTCAGTCTTTCCTTCCGTCGCTCTGACTCTTCTTTCCGTCGCTTCGGTCTTTCTTTCCGTCGCCGCCTTTTCTTTCCGTCGCTCTGGCTCTTCTTTCCGTCGCTTCGGTCTTTCTTTCCGTCGCTCTGGCTCTTCTTTCTGTCGCTTCGGTCTTTCTTTCCGTCGCCGCCTTTTCTTTCCGTCGCTTTGGTCTTTCTTTCCGTCACTCCGCCACTTTGATCGTTCTATCCACGATTTTGGTGGTTCTATCCACGATTTTGGCTACTCTATCCATCATTTTGACGTTTCTATCCACGACTTCGACTTTTCTTTCCGTCGCTCTGRCTCTTCTTTCCATCGCTTCGGCTTCCTTTCCATCACTTCGACTCTT
>NZ_JBFTHS010000155.1:0-637 GCF_056394365.1 Lysinibacillus sp. 10T31 | reverse complement strand
CTGTGGAACAGATGCAGCTTGGTGCCGGTGACGAAGAAATTCAGATCAGCCAACAATCAAGCAAACAAGCCTAAGCAGGGAGCGAAACGGTGCAGGAATTGATCCAGCAATTACCGGAAGTCAGGCGCAGTCCAGGTTTATGGTTCGAGCGTCTGACTCTCTTTCGTGAAACGGGTCCTGAACACGTCCTTCGCACCGTTACTTTTCAGCGTGGCCTGAATATTGTCTGGGCTAAGGAACCGGTGGCTGGTAGTGCCTCTGGAGCACGTGCAGCAGGCCATGGRGTTGGCAAGACCTCTTTATGCCTGTTACTGCGTCTGTGTCTGGGAGATACAGCCAAGGCCGTCAGTGAGGTGCGTGAGGAGTTGTTCGGTGAGTTCCCGCAAGGTGGTGTCGCGGCTGTTCTGCATGTAGAGGACCAAGTATTCACTCTGTTCCGCCATTTCAATACCTACAAGGAAGGTATTGCTCTGGAAGGTGACGACATCAATGCGCTATGGGTCGAGGAAACCGGCGATACAGACCGCTCATTCATACAACACCTTTCCGACACAATGATGGCTAAGGTTACGCCACGCGTCATCCCGGAAACAGATCAGGCTATTGAATGGCGCCATCTCTTGGCTTGGATCAGCCG
>NZ_JBFTHS010000154.1:0-638 GCF_056394365.1 Lysinibacillus sp. 10T31 | reverse complement strand
GTGGTGGTCACCAGTTGGGACAACTTGTCGATCTACTTCCAGGATTCCAGCTGGCGTAAGCAGACCGTGGACAACTCGAAACGCTCCCGCGTCGAGGATTACAACAGCCGCAACGAGGGCTATGTGATCGAGCAGCTGGAGAAGTTCGCGATGACCGAAAACGTGGAGCTGGTGAAGTGAGCCTGGCGCTTGCGCACAAGCGCCGCATGCAGGCCCTGGGGGGCGCCGCCTTAGCCGCTGCTGCAGCGGCACCGGTGACGTACTCCCCGGCGGAAGCGCTGAGCAGTCCGGCCAATGCCCGCAAACATCTGCTGCTGCAGGAAGCGGCCCTGGATCAAGACTTGGAACGCCTGAGCGCGATCAAGGGGCTGGCCGGTCGCCAGGCACTGAAGCGTGAGGAACTACTGCCCAAGTACCAGGACTTCATCCAGCGCTATATGGAATCGGGCCTGGTCATGCCGAACCGCGTCCGGGTGCAGGTGATGGTCTGGCTGTTCGACACCGAGCAGTTCGAAGACGGGCTGGAGCTGGCCGAGTTCGCCATAGGGCAGGGGCAGGAAATGCCGGAGCGCTTCAAGCGCCGTGACGTCCAGACCTTCGTCGCGGATGCGGTGATTGACTGGGCTTACGCCGAGTAC
>NZ_JBFTHS010000153.1:0-670 GCF_056394365.1 Lysinibacillus sp. 10T31 | reverse complement strand
GTCGAACTCCCCATCACAACAGGCACCTTGATTTTTTTATCTGCCGGGAGAGCCTCCAATACACTCACCGGAATAAACAAATCATAACCAGTCTTCGTGCCTGCGTCGGACACCTTGGGGGGATTCGTTGCGCTCATGCCTTGCACATGGGTTATCAGCATGGTGTTTTTAGGGACTTTGACCAGCGTTTTGCCAGTGTCAGGCAGACTGATGGCCTTGGGTTTGCTTTGTTCAGTAAACGCCTTGACGTCTTCGCAACTGAACACTTCCAAATGCAGCAAGTTCTTCGGTGCGGGGTCCGAGTGATTCTGATATTTCCCTACATGACCGATCAGGCTGCCAGCTTTTATAGGAAATGGTCGCTCCAACAGATGAACCGTATTCTTCTCAGTTGGCTCAACTTTCGTTTCAAGCAAACTCTTCCGAATGTAACCGAGTATTCCGTTGCTAGCGGTCAGAGCGGGAATAGAGCTACCGCTGACGATTTCTATCAGTTTCTGGTATTCAGCGTTTGCCCCGTCATTCCCGATTTTTACCTGAGCCCCAATCGGCAAAATGGCCGTTGTGGCGCTTGCCCGGTTAGCACTTGCATGAACGGCAAGGCCTTTTTGGGGCGGGGTCATTTCGTCTTTCGCTGCAACGCCTATGATGTAGCTGTTAGGTGTTGCAC
>NZ_JBFTHS010000152.1:0-725 GCF_056394365.1 Lysinibacillus sp. 10T31 | reverse complement strand
TTTGTCTATAGAGAAAGATTTATTGGTATTCCAGGTATCAGTATTACAGGATGGAAAGGAGATCAAACTCCACAGGATGTTGTTATCCCTGATATGATCGAGGGTCTACCGGTTATAGAAATAGCAAGCAGTGCATTTTCTAAAGGAAAAGCAAATTTTACAAGTGTAACGATTCCGACAAGCGTTAAAAGAATAGAATACAATGCATTTAAAAATACTCAATTAGAAAGTGTGGAATTCCTCACACCTTCAAACCTGACAACGATAGGGAACGACGCATTTTATAATAATAAATTAACAAATGTAACGATTCCGTCAAGCGTGACAACGATAGGAGAATTTGCATTTTATACTAATCAATTAGAAAGTGTGGAATTCTCCTCCCCCTCAAGTGTGACAACGATAGGAAAATACGCATTTTATAATAATCCATTAACAAATGTAACGATTCCGTCAAGCGTGACAAAGATAGGAGACTATGCATTTTTTACGAATCAATTAACAAGTGTGGAATTCCTCTCACCCTCAAGCCTGACAACGATAGGAAAATGGGCATTTTACGGAAATAAAATAGATAGTGTGGAAATCCCTGAAGGCGTGACAGCAATAGGAAAGGAGGCATTTCGTTCTAATAAATTAACAAGTATAAAAATTCCGTCAAGCTTGACGAAGATTGAGGATAGTACATTTTCAGGTAATCGATTAGAAAGTATAGACATTCACGA
>NZ_JBFTHS010000151.1:0-725 GCF_056394365.1 Lysinibacillus sp. 10T31 | reverse complement strand
TTTGTCTATAGAGAAAGATTTATTGGTATTCCAGGTATCAGTATTACAGGATGGAAAGGAGATCAAACTCCACAGGATGTTGTTATCCCTGATATGATCGAGGGTCTACCGGTTATAGAAATAGCAAGCAGTGCATTTTCTAAAGGAAATGCAAAATTTACAAGTGTAACGATTCCGTCAAGCGTAAAAAAAATAGGAGATTGGGCATTTGATAAAAATGAATTAAAAAGTGTGGAATTCCTCTCACCCTCAAGCCTAACAACGATAGAAAAACAAGCATTTTCTAATAATCAATTAACAAGTGTAACGATTCCGTCAAGCGTGACAACGATAGGAGAATTTGCATTTTCTAAAAATCGATTAGAAAGTGCGGAATTCTCCTCACCCTCAAGTGTGACAACGATAGGAAAATACGCATTTAATAATAATCCATTAACAAATGTAACGATTCCGTCAAGCGTGACAAAGATAGGAGACTATGCATTTTATATTAATCAATTAACAAGTGTAGAAATTCCCTCAAACTCAAGCCTGACAACGATAGGAGAAAGGGCATTTTACGGGAATAAAATAGAAAGTGTGGAAATCCCTGAAGGCGTGACAGCAATAGGAAAGGAGGCATTTCGTTCTAATAAATTAACAAGTATAAAAATTCCGTCAAGCTTGACGAAGATTGAGGATAGTACATTTTCAGGTAATCGATTAGAAAGTATAGACATTCACGA
>NZ_JBFTHS010000150.1:0-736 GCF_056394365.1 Lysinibacillus sp. 10T31 | reverse complement strand
CATCCGCATAGCGCTGGAACAGGCGCGCTCGCACAAGCACGGTGGCGGTGGCCCGCAGGTGCTGAAAGAGGGCTCTACCGGCCGCGCGGTGGAAAAGCTGGAACACAACCTGCACGCGCTGGGTTATGGCGGCGCGGGTGCCCAGGCGATCCATCCTGATCGCCAGTTCGATGCCAGCACCCGGCAGGCCGTCGAAGCTTTCCAGCGTGACCATGGCCTGACTCCGGTCGACGGCAAGGCCGGGCCGACCACGCTGGGTGCGATCGACCGCGAGGCGCGCGCGCTGCAGCGTGACATGGCCGCGCTGGGCCTGACCGATGCGCATGGCAAAGCGATCACCGCCGATGGCTACCTTGGGGCGGGCAGCCAGCACGCCATCAATGTGTTCCAGCAGCAGCACCATCTGCCGGCCACCGGCATGGCCGACGCACAGACGCGTCGCACGATCGATGCCGAGGCCGCACAGCATCGCCCTGCCGCGCCTTCGCCTGCTACCCCTGCCACGCCGGCTGTGCCGGCAGCCCCGACGAGGGCTGCGCCAGCCGCAGCGCAGCAACACACTGGCCCTGCAGGCGCCGCAGCGCCCGGTGGCGAGCGCATTTCCGTGGTGGAACCCTTCGGCAACGGCAGCAGCAACCGCGTCCTTCGCCACGGCATCAGCGGCGAGGACGCGTTCCGTGAGTTGAAGATCCACCATCCCAAAACGAATGCCGCCGCTGTGCGCGCTGGCGATGCC
>NZ_JBFTHS010000148.1:0-886 GCF_056394365.1 Lysinibacillus sp. 10T31 | reverse complement strand
CCCTCAAAGACGATGAGGTAGATAGGTTCGAGGTGGAAGTGTGGTGACACATGGAGCTGACGAATACTAATCGATCGAGGACTTAACCAAAAAAGTTTGAAACATTCAATGCACCGTTTATCCAGTTTTGAAAGAACAAAGATTTTCAATAAAATACTTGCATACATAACGAAAATATGTTACAATAAGTATTGTCTTTCAAAATAGTCTAGTGATGATGGCAAAGAGGTCACACCCGTTCCCATACCGAACACGGAAGTTAAGCTCTTTAGCGCCAATGGTAGTTGGGGGCTTCCCCCTGCGAGAGTAGGACGTCGCTAGGCTATATGATAAAATTATTCCGAAGTAGCTCAGTTGGTAGTAGCACCTGACTGTTAATCAGGTTGTCGCAGGTTCGAGTCCTGCCTTCGGAGCCATTCTTGGAGAGTTGTCCGAGTGGCCGAAGGAGCACGATTGGAAATCGTGTAGGCGGTTAACACTGTCTCAAGGGTTCAAATCCCTTACTCTCCGCCAGCACTTTAAGGATTTGTCATTCCAAACGAAGGCCCCTTGGTCAAGTGGTTAAGACACCGCCCTTTCACGGCGGTAACACGGGTTCGAATCCCGTAGGGGTCACCATTTAATACCCAGATGGAGGATTAGCTCAGCTGGGAGAGCATCTGCCTTACAAGCAGAGGGTCGGCGGTTCGAGCCCGTCATCCTCCACCATTATTTAAATAAATCACCTTATTATCGCGGGGTGGAGCAGTGGTAGCTCGTCGGGCTCATAACCCGAAGGTCGTTGGTTCAAATCCGGCCCCCGCAACCAAAATGGTCCCGTGGTGTAGCGGTTAACATGCCTGCCTGTCACGCAGGAGATCGCCGGTTCGATCCCGGTCGATCCCGG
>NZ_JBFTHS010000147.1:0-893 GCF_056394365.1 Lysinibacillus sp. 10T31 | reverse complement strand
CAACAAGCGATTGAGGATTATATCCAGTTTTACAATAACGATAGATACCAAGAACGATTAAACGGCTTAAGCCCATTAGAATACAGGGCTAAAGCCGCTTAAAAGCTTTTTATTATTTCCACTGTCTACTTGACAGGGAGCAGTTCATTATACGCGGAGGGGTATCTTGTTATTGAAATGCTCTATTGTCCTAAAGAAGCACTTTGGTGAAAATGAGTAGCAATAGATTCAATATCTAGCTCAGTATAGTTTGCCCAATTAGTCTTTCTAAAATCTTCCTCACTAAAGTAAATATTTAAAAGCTCAGTCATAGATTTGTCCCCTTTAGGCTCCGTTAACGGGGCATACCAATTAATAGCTGGAGCTTTAACACTTTGAAGCTTAGACAGCTCTGCAAATATTTTAGTGGAATCCTTCAGCATTTGACTTTTCATACCTTTTTTTACATCAGTATCCTGTATAGAGATTGATACGATACCATTCTTTTCTTCAACAGTGAATTTATTTTTAACGATAGCACCTACTATATCTTCAACGGAAGTATTTTTATCGACGGCAACTTCCTTTGGAGCGGTATTTTTCCCGCAAGCGGATAATAGTAGTGTGGCTAGTAAAAACAAATAAAATAACTTTTTCAATGTAATAACCTCCCTTGTTACTACCATATATGCGCAAAATGGAGGTAAATTATACAAAAAAGAAGGGAGGATATAAAAAATCAATTATGCTTCGGCATAATTATAGCTGACGCTTTGCTTTCGCACAGATAAAACCCTGTTGCTGACGCTTCGCTTTCGCACAGATAAAACCCTGTTGCTGACGCTTCGCTTTCGCACAGATAAAACCCTGTTGCTGACGCTTCGCTTTCGCACAGATAAAACCCTGTTGCTGAC
>NZ_JBFTHS010000146.1:0-929 GCF_056394365.1 Lysinibacillus sp. 10T31 | reverse complement strand
GGGCAACACCTCGGCCAACACCCTGGGTGGCGGCGCCACTTACTCGCCGGCCACGGGGCTTACCGGCTTCAGTCAGCCGATCAACGCGATCAGCAGCACCGGGGCGGTAGCGGCTGGCACTGCACAAACCAGCGTAGCGGGTGCGTTGTCGGCGCTGAAYACCGACACGGTCAACACCGCCAATATYGCGGTGAAATATGATGCGGTCGGCGGCAACGCCATCACCYTRGGGGCGACCGGTGGTGCAGGYGCACCGGCCGGCGGGGTGAAAATCACCAACCTGAGYGCCGGTGCCTTGAACGGCACCAGCACCGATGCGGTGAATGGCTCGCAGCTTTTTGCGACCAACCAAAGCCTCAATAACATCAACAATGGYGCSGGCATCAARTATTTCCAYGCCAACTCGAYSCTSGCCGACAGCASCGCRACSGGYSWGGACAGCGTGGCCGTCGGCCCAGCCGCGAGTTCGACCGCCGCTAATGCGATCGCCATCGGCAACGGCGCCGTCGCCRGCACTGCSAACTCCATCGCCCTGGGCAACGGCGCCACCACGGCTGCTGCTGTTGCGACCGCCAATGGCGTGATCAATGGCACCACTTTCAATTAYGAGGGTGCGACACCGACTGGCGTATTGAGCGTGGGCAGTGTCGGTAACGAACGTCAGATCAGCAATGTAGCGGCCGGCCAAGTCACAGCCACCAGCACCGACGCGATCAACGGCAGCCAACTGTTTGCCACCAATACYGCCGTSAMTAATCTGGGSACCCAGACCACKACKCTGGGCAACACCTCGGCCAACACCCTGGGTGGCGGCGCCACTTACTCGCCGGCCACGGGGCTTACCGGCTTCAGTCAGCCGATCAACGCGATCAGCAGCACCGGGGCGGTAGCGGCTGGCACTGCACAAACCAGCGTAGCGGGTGCGTTGT
>NZ_JBFTHS010000145.1:0-938 GCF_056394365.1 Lysinibacillus sp. 10T31 | reverse complement strand
AAATATGGTGGGTCAGGACGGAATCGAACCGCCGACACTTAGAGCTTCAATCTAATGCTCTACCAACTGAGCTACTGACCCATATTTTTAAAAAAATGGCGGTCCCGACCGGGATCGAACCGGCGATCTCCTGCGTGACAGGCAGGCATGTTAACCGCTACACCACGGGACCATTTGGTTGCGGGGGCCGGATTTGAACCAACGACCTTCGGGTTATGAGCCCGACGAGCTACCACTGCTCCACCCCGCGTTAATAATATATTCTTTTCGAGTTTTTCAAGCACCATTTAAATGTAAACTGGAGGAGGTAGAGGGATTCGAACCCCCGCGCGGTGTTACCCGCCTGTCGGTTTTCAAGACCGATCCCTTCAGCCAGACTTGGGTATACCTCCGTAATTATATAAATGGTGGACCTTGCAGGACTCGAACCTGCGACCGGACGGTTATGAGCCGTCTGCTCTAACCAACTGAGCTAAAGGTCCTTTAAGATGGCGGCAGAGGGGATCGAACCCCCGACCTTACGGGTATGAACCGTACGCTCTAGCCAGCTGAGCTACGCCGCCAGGATCTTTATACTGGTTATCTTTTATGGTGGAGCCTAGCGGGATCGAACCGCTGACCTCCTGCGTGCAAGGCAGGCGCTCTCCCAGCTGAGCTAAGGCCCCATAAAGTGGTCGGAATGACAGGATTCGAACCTACGACCCCTTGGTCCCAAACCAAGTGCTCTACCAAGCTGAGCTACATTCCGATAAATATTAATTTGGCGCGCCCGACAGGAGTCGAACCCATAACCTTCTGATCCGTAGTCAGACGCTCTATCCAATTGAGCTACGGGCGCTAATTATTAAAATAAAAAATGGTGCCGAGGGCCGGAATCGAACCGGCACGGTAGTCACCTACCGCAGGATTTTAAGTCCTGTGCGTCTGCCAGTTCCGCC
>NZ_JBFTHS010000144.1:0-941 GCF_056394365.1 Lysinibacillus sp. 10T31 | reverse complement strand
CGTCTTTTTCGTGACGACACATATTGTTTTACCGATAGCATGAATTAGGCTATCGAACCTTATACAATATCCAATTTTCAATGAACGAGCGTGTTTTATAGACTTTTACTAGTCTATAGATGAAGTATAACACCCTTTCAGACACTTAAAGTAGCAATAGTTACCTCTTGTCTGACCTCACTTTCATCCCATGTCTAAAGACGGGCTACACCCTGCTAGGCTTTCTCGTTCGGAAAATCTGTAAGGAATTTCTGATCCTTCTCTACCTATAACCAATCCAACTCTCTTCTTCTTTAATTCAATAAAGCTGCTCTATTTTCTTTTATAAAGTATAAGACCTAATTTTTCATAAAACTCTATTAATACTTGTAAATTTCCTAGTAATAAAAAACTTCCATTTCACTCAAAGGTCTAATGTTATTTAATTTTGTTCTTCGATTCTAATCCTTCTTCAACTAACCTCCCTCTATAAACATTGATGTATCAACGGTTTCCACCACTTAGTGATGAAGAAAAAATATTTTTCCACTTGATTTATAAACAGTATTTTTAATTTATAGTTATAATTTACATTCTGAGTGTACGCTTCGCTAAAACTAATGGAAATCATTAAGTTCATCCAGTAGTGACCTGTAGGCTCAATCCCTATTATTACTTCAGTTTTCTTAGCTTCCTTCATCGTTTGAAGAATTTTTTCATACAAGTTTTCGAAGCCTTCTTTCGATTGATGTACCGCAAAGGCTTTTTCTATTACTCGCCCGCGTTCATCGACAAAGCATGCGTAATGAACATGCTTGGCAATATCCATACCGACAACGAGTGTATTTTCAGTAACTTGATTAATTTTATTATTCCATTTAAAATGCATAAAGGAGTCCTCCTTGTTTGATGATGGGTCAATGGTCGTTGACACTCATGCATCATACTAGAGGGCTCCTTTT
>NZ_JBFTHS010000143.1:0-966 GCF_056394365.1 Lysinibacillus sp. 10T31 | reverse complement strand
ACTTTCAAAAAGGTCATCTTATAGGGTATTTTTGTTTATAATGAAGAAAAAAACGAGCGGTGGTAAATAGTATGACTAAGAATTTATTTTCGAAACAACAACAGGCACAATTAAAATTAAATCCATAYGTCAAAACGGTAAGCGCGAAARCYATTACTTATACAGATGAATTTAAAGAATTTTTTATTGATGAATATGATAAAGGCAAGTATCCAAGTGAAATTTTCCTTGAGGCGGGTTTTGACATTGAAGCCCTTGGTCCAACACGTATTCAGAGAGCTTCGAATCGTTGGCGTACGGCTTAYAAAGAGCATGGGWTAACAGGTTTAGAAGATGCCAGAAAACATACTTCAGGTCGCCCTTTAGAGCGTGAATTAAGTTTAGAAGAAAAATACGCACGCTTAGAGGCGAAGATGAAATTGTTAGAAGCAGAAAACGAATTTTTAAAAAAGCTAGATCAACTCGAAAGGCAGCTGATAAGGAAGAAATCAAAATAAGTACTACACAAAAATTTGAGTTAATCCATCAAATTATTGAAAAATATCAATTAAATCGAATGGTACGATATCTTTGTGAAATCGCAAATGTTTCACGCTCAGGCTACTATCGCTATTTTAGAGAAGAAGCTGTCTTGACTCGTCAAAAACAGAATGAAGAAGATGAAGTGGTGAAAGAAGTCATTTTAAAGGCCTTTCATTTTCGAGGTCGAAAGAAAGGCGCACGTCAAATAAAAATGACACTAGAAAACCAATATGCAATTACATACAGCCTCAAACGTATCCGTCGCATTATGAAAAAATTTAATATCATCTGCCCCATTCGAAAAGCAAACCCAGCGCGTCGCATGGCAAAAGCAACGAAGGAACATCGCATATGCCCTAACAATTTACACCGCAACTTCAAGCAAGGTGTGGCAGGAAAAGTATTACTAACCGATATCACATATCTAACATATGGAGGCGGCAA
>NZ_JBFTHS010000142.1:0-980 GCF_056394365.1 Lysinibacillus sp. 10T31 | reverse complement strand
TTTAGCTTGATAAGTAGGTATAACTAAATCAAACAAAACCTTCCAAAAACAAACTTTAGGACGGTTATTTGTCATGCACTTTTTTAGTATAGCACGTGCCTATTAAACTTTTAACAGAAAATTATTGACAAACTATTAGCTGGTTTAGTGAAGTATTTTTTCTATGTATACTCCTTCTAGCAAATTGGAAATATCTTCTCTATAAATAATATTTTTAGAGGAATGTATTTTGTTAATGTCAAAAGCATGGGAAACATATGAATCTGAAAAGAGAATTGAAGGTTTTTCCTTACAAACTTTAAAAGCATATCGACTTCAGGCGGCATTACTTACTCGCTATTTTGAAGATGTTGATATTGAGCCACTTACGACTGTTCAACTAAAAGAGTACTTAGCAAAAACTAGTGTGTATCTTAAACCCTCTAGTCTTGCTCACCGAATTCGTTTTATGAAATCATTGTTCCGTTGGTCACATGAAGAAGGACATATATCTAAAAATCCAGCAGCTAAAATAAAAGAACCAAAAGTCAGAAAACGAATTCCTAAGTTTTTAACGAACATTTAAGAGAGGCATGCCATACTCCCCTGGAATAGCGATATTTGAGTTTATGTTTTCAACAGGATGTAGAATTGGAGAAATTGTTTCACTAAAGAAGAATAATATTAATTGGTCAGAACGCTCTGCAATCGTTAGAGGTAAAGGAGATAAAGAAAGAGAAATTTACTTTAATATCCGCTGTGATATTTGGTTTAAACGATACATTGAAAGTCATCAAGATAGAGATCCGGCTATTTTTGTTACTGAAAGAAATCCACATCGTATGAGTATTGCGCAAATGAGGTATATCATTAAACGAATCTCCAGTCGTGCTGGAATAAATAAGATATACATCCCCATCAATTAAGACATAGTTACGCTACACATCTATTAAACAATGGCGCACCCATTGAAGTAATTCAAAGTTTAATGGGGCATGAAA
>NZ_JBFTHS010000141.1:0-1043 GCF_056394365.1 Lysinibacillus sp. 10T31 | reverse complement strand
ACTCAGGTGTGGCCGTGGCGGCACTGGCATGGGGGCCGGTAACGAACTGGGCAGGGTGCTCGACGCGGTTGGCCAGCACCAAATGCGGGCGAGACTGAGGGCGACTCCGCAATTTTGTGGAGTCGGTCCCGGCGATGGCCGGCGGCATGTGATCGAGCAGGGCGGACAGGAGGCTCATAGCGCCACCTCGGCCTGATTACTCGTAATCCAATGTTCCTGTGATTTCAAAAACGCCGGCAACAGCGGCAACAATGGCAACAGCCCCGTAAACCGTGGCCTCCAGGTGTTGCCAATGCTTCCAAATTGTTGCCACCGGATTTTTACCGGCAACAGTGATAACCAGGCTGACGGGTTGAGCTGGCCCCTTATATTGAAACTGAGGTGTGTGTTGCCAGTTGTTGCCACTCTTTTTATAGGGTGGCAACGGCTGCAAGCCACGTCCCACAAGGCCGTTGCCGGTGTTGCCACTGTTGCCAGTGATTCTAGGTTCCTGTGTATTTGGGCAATGCTGATTTGCCCGAGTGGAGGCGTCATACACCACCCCCTTCGCGGTCCATTGCCTCGGGATCGACCACGTACAGGCGTGCCTGGCCACCACCGGGGAGCCGGTAGTTTTTGGTTTTGCGTTCGTTGTCGCGGCGGGCCAGGACGTTCGCGCCTTCCAGCGCTTTGATGATGCGAGACAGGCCGTAGCCATGGGCAGCTTCGATCAGTGCCGGCTTGTTGAACAGGTACAGGCGGTTATTGCCCGTCAGCTCCCAATAGCCGGCGCGGTTGAATACCTTGGTGTCAGGCGTCACGTCATCGACATCGGAAAAGCGGCTACTGCCATGGCGATCGATGAAGTCGAGAATGCCGGCGAGGATCTGTCGGTCTTCAGCATTCCCGCTGCCTACCCGACTGAGCCATTCGCCATAGAGCAAGCGGCAGTCGGCGAGGGCGGTGCCCGGTTTCCATGGCAGCAGGCCGTAGGCGATGGCCATCTCGCCCGCCAGCGCGATGACGGCGAACCGATCGGCCACGCGCCCGGCCTGAGCGTTGTC
>NZ_JBFTHS010000140.1:0-1054 GCF_056394365.1 Lysinibacillus sp. 10T31 | reverse complement strand
GATGATTTGTCAAATTAAGTGCAACAATTGCTCATTAAAAGCCTCGTTTGCAGTTTTCCAACCAAGACATTTTCTTGGTCGGTTGTTGATATAGTTTAATGATTCTGTTAGTTCTTCTGGTGATACTTCTTCGAAATTTGTTTGCTTAGGGAAGAATTCGCGAAGTAATCCATTTCCATTTTCGTTACTTCCGCGTTGCCAAGAAGAATATGCGTCCGCAAAATAAACATCAATTTTCAAGTCTTTTTCTAACACTTTATAGCAGCTAAATTCTTTACCTCTGTCTGTTGTGGCTGTTTTTATAGTGCCTTTTGGTAATTTAGTATGAAGAAGACGTACTGCTCTTTCCATTGATTGAGCTGAGCGATCTGGTATCAAAAAGCCAACATACCACCGTGTCATTCGCTCAATAAATGTTGCTACACAACCTTTTGCTTTCCCACGTCCAGATACAACTGTATCTAACTCCCAATGTCCAAAGGTTTCACGTTTACGTACTTCTTTTGGGCGTTTAGAAATTGGTGTGCCAATGTTAAATCTTCCCCTTGTTTCGCGGGGCTTTTGGCGCTTTCCTTTTTGACGGAGAACGGTTATAGGCACTTCTAAAAGACCATCGTAAATCCAGCGATAGATGGTTTTAAAACTCAACTGTCCTTGATACAAGCGACCGACAATTTGTTCAGGCGACCAAGTATCCCGCAACTTTCCTTGAACAGCTTCTTTTACTTCTGGCGTACATTTTGACTTGGCACCACAGTTGGATTTATTTTGATGGTAACGTACTTGCGCCTCGTTAGCCGTACTACCGGCGTGGCGTTTTATTTCTCTGGAAATCGTAGAAGGTTGACGATTTAAGAGTTTCGCTATTTTACGAATCGGATAATCAAGTTCCAGGTATGTTTCTATTTTTACACGTTCTGATATGGTAAGATGGGTATAGCTCATAACGATTCCTCCGTTTGAATGTTGGTGTGGTAACTACATTCTACACGAGGTCGTTATGGGCTTCCTTTATATTGATTTCTGAGTGTTGCACTTAATATTACAATCCGTC
>NZ_JBFTHS010000139.1:0-1101 GCF_056394365.1 Lysinibacillus sp. 10T31 | reverse complement strand
GGGTTTCGGAGGTGTGGATCAGCAGGGTTTCGGTGTCGACGTCAGGGCTGATGGTGAAGAGACGGCTGATGGAGGCGGGGGGATTGGGGGTGATCTTTTTCATTGGCTTGTTCCTGAAACCAAATCAAGGAAAAGCGCCTGCTTGAATTTAGAGGCGCTCGTGCACCTAGATTTTTTTGAAGGGCTTCCACACCCTTGCCACTGATTTTGCAGCGACAGACGAAGGCTATTCGCCTGGCCCACCCGGCACAAGTTCACCAAAACCGCTACAGCGTGCAGGAAATGTCCGAAGCCCGTGTTTCTGCGGTCTCTCGCCAAAGAGTCGAACCCGTTTCAAGCGGCCCTCAGCATGTTCGTCTAACCTGCTTTGATTGTGCATCGAGAGTCTGTCGATGGAACCCGAGTACGCTGTGCACCGCAATACACCCATGCTGGCGGTAGTCGACGCTCGTGGCCTGGCCGTGGCGTCCGTAGCCTATTACCGCAAGACCAGCAGCGATGTGCGGCCTGAGACGCGAATAACGCGCGAGACTTTTGATGCGGCCGGTCGATCGCTGGCGAATTGGGACCCGCGTTTGGGCTCAGGCGGTACACCGATTGCCTCGATGATTCGCGTTCCTGGCTTGTCTGGACAACCCGTGTTAACCATCAGCGTTGATGCCGGTTGGCGGTTGGCATTGCAGGATGACACCGGGCAGGTTCGGCAGAACTGGGACGGGGCGGGGAATACAACTTGCTTTGAATACGACCCGATGGGCCGGCCACTGAGTATCGAGCAAACCTCGCCCAATACCGCCATGCAGTGTGTGGAGCGTTTTTATTACGGCTCGGCTGAATCAGAGGTCAGCGCTCGAAACCAGTGTGGTCGGTTGATTCGCCATGCGGACACTGCCGGTACGCGTGAGGTGCCCGACTACAACCTGCAAGGGGAACCGCTCACGGAATCACGGCGTTTTCTGGCAGCACTGGATCACCCTGGGTGGCCTGTCGCCGAGAGCCAACAGAATGCCTTGCTGGAGCAGGAGGCGGACAAAATCTACAGTACTCACTGGCAGTACGACGCGCTGGGTGGCGTGCTTGAGCATCTTGATGCCGCTGGAC
>NZ_JBFTHS010000138.1:0-1162 GCF_056394365.1 Lysinibacillus sp. 10T31 | reverse complement strand
CATAAAAGAAATTTGATTAGCTCAAATTGTTTTGCTGGCATCATGTTTGATGTCCAAAATTTTGTTTCGTTCACTAACTCAAGGTTAGCTACTAAAAACTTTATTGATTACGTTTTGCTTGTTCAGTTTTCAAGGTTCATTTCGTTACCACTTTCTCAGCAGCGACTCTTATATAATATCATGTCGTTTGCTAGATGTCAACAACTAATTTTCGTTTGATATAATTGTTTTTCAGTAGCTGTCTTAACGACTTGTATAATACTACACCCTTAATCCAAAAAGGTCAACACTTTTTCTGAAAAAAATATAGTTTTTTACTTTGTCGAGAAACTAATTGAAAAACAATTTTATATTAGACCCACAATCTGAAGTAAATTTAATGTTTTATTGTTTTCCTAATCTCTATTGAATCATAAAACATATTTTTCAAGAGCTTAAGGAAACTTACACTTTTTAAGATTATGCTGCTAGAGTTTGTGGTTATAATAAAGCATTTAGACGACTTACTACCATCACATTTTATTTTGAAAACTTTTTGACAGAGGGAATCATCACAAATTGGACAGGTTGCACATTCCTTTGTTCTTGCGAACTTTAGCGTTTGATATTTTTCATGGAAGCTGTCATAACAATAGCTGTGTCCAAGTACACATGTTGGTCTAAAATGCTTTTCAAATTCAAGATATTTGCCTTCATCACGGACATTGACCGGTGCTTTGCCGCCAGCTTCCTTCAGATTCCTCGACATCACGGACACAACCTTGTTATTAGACTTATCACTACTTCCATCCTCGCAGTTCGGGGCTTGTACCCCATAGTTCATACGCATGGCAGTCACATATAGAAAAAAGAGATGCATCGAATATATGATGCATCTCTCTTTTCACGTTCTATAACCAAAGCACCTGGTACATAAACACCGTAATAAATCGTACAGATTCTCCATCTAATTTAAGGATATTCGATTATTTTCACAGAAAAAAAGCCGAGGAGTAAATCCTCGACTTTTCTAAGTGCCTAGCGACGTCCTACTCTCACAGGGGGAAGCCCCCAACTACCATCGGCGCTAAAGAGCTTAACTTCCGTGTTCGGTATGGGAACGGGTGTGACCTCTTTGCCATCATCACTAGACTATTTTCGGCTTTCAATATACGTAGTATTT
>NZ_JBFTHS010000137.1:0-1230 GCF_056394365.1 Lysinibacillus sp. 10T31 | reverse complement strand
GCTTTGCAGCTTTTAATCTGGCAAGTACATCACCGCCTAGTTGATCGGCTAATGTAACTGCCTCCTGCTTTGGTAGACTAGCTGTCACGCTATTATCCACTCGTTGCTGCTGTTTTCGTTTCTTTCCCATTGCAATTCACCTTCTTATTTACTTCAAGGGCGCATTACTACTATTGCGAAAGTGTTTGATTGTCGAAGTCGTCACAACAACTTATAATAAGAAGTAAGAGAAGGGAGCAATTTAAAATGAAACAAATCCAATTAAACTCTCCTGAATTTAATCGTGTACTTAAAAATTTACAATTTGAAAATTTATCACTAACTCCAACACTTCAGAAAAAAGTACTTGATATCGTTAATTCTGGTATACAAATTTCACCGACCATAATTAAGGAAGTTCTGAATAATGGAAAAGTACAATAAAAAACTTAATGATGACTTCCTTTTAAAAACCAATCTTCTGGACATTACTGATTACAAAAGTCTTGAATTAGCAGAAGCATTTGTTTTTTCTCTAAGAGCCACACAAATTGAGCAAGGAACATATAAAATCAAGTCGTTCCATCTTCATGACTTCCAAAGTTTGCACGCTCATTTATTTCAAGATATTTATCCGTTCGCTGGACATTT
Organism: Lysinibacillus sp. 10T31; assembly: GCF_056394365.1. Lineage (NCBI taxonomy): Bacteria > Bacillati > Bacillota > Bacilli > Caryophanales > Bacillaceae > Lysinibacillus > Lysinibacillus sp. 10T31. The sequence continues at coordinate 600 of NZ_JBFTHS010000137.1, read as the reverse complement.
TAGAGATGTTCAAATAACGAAAGGATCTACCAGGTTTTGTCAATTTCAATTTATTAATTCCTATGCCGATGAATTGTTTTATCAATTAAATAATGAACCTATCTGGACTACAATTAATCAAGCTGCAAATAGATTGGCATATTACAAATCCGAATTGAATATGTTACACCCTTTTCGAGAGGGAAACGGGCGTACTATTCGTATTTTTGTGCAAGCATATGCACAATCTAAAGGTGTTAATTGGAACTTTACAAATATGAATAAAGAAACTTATTTAAACGCGATGATTCAATCTGTTACCAATACAGAACTACTAGAAAGGTTATTTTTTCATACTACAGAATTTATCTAATCAAAATCCAATAAACACAAAAAAAACAGTGAATCCGCATTTGGATTCACTGTTTCACTTTAGAATTTTGAGCCTTTGTCGCCGTATTCGTTTAGTAGCTCTTCAAACGATTTGTTTTTTTCGCGTTGCTTGCGCTCAAAGGCTAGCTTTGCTTGGCGCTCTTCTTCTGCGGCTTGCTCTTTCGCTGTTAAATCTTGCTTTGCAGCTTTTAATCTGGCAAGTACATCACCGCCTAGTTGATCGGCTAA
>NZ_JBFTHS010000136.1:0-1301 GCF_056394365.1 Lysinibacillus sp. 10T31 | reverse complement strand
ACGAGTGTATTTTCAGTAACTTGATTAATTTTATTATTCCATTTAAAATGCATAAAGGAGTCCTCCTTGTTTGATGATGGGTCAATGGTCGTTGACACTCATGCATCATACTAGAGGGCTCCTTTTCTTTCAAGACCTCGAACATCCTTTAAACAGGAATGCTGCTCCGATAGTGTTTGAAGGTAAGTAGGATTATTTTCTTCATTAAAATGTCCCCTTTTTTCACCGAGATCAAGGATTGTAGTTCGCCTTCTTTACTGAAATAATGAAAAATAAAATCTGCGGTTGTTTCAGTTACTTTTTATAAAAAAAGGTTGGTGGAGAGTCTACATTTTTTAACCACCTATGTTCTTGAGCATCCATACTATCTTTAACCCAAACATCTCCTTGGTCTTCTTTTTCAGATGTTCGATACCAAGTAATAGATGAACCAACTACTTGAGGTGTATTATCTATTTTATTGTTCTTTGGAAATGTAAGCTGCTTTTGTTCTCCTGATTCAAGATTAATTACATACAACGCAGTAAACATAGTTGGAACTGATCCCACTTTCCACGCTTTGTTTTCTTTCGCCCGAGCAACAATTATTTCATCTGGAGAAAGCCATTCTAAATCTAGGTCTACATATCCTTTAGGTGTGTAGTCCTTTTGTTTATTCAATGTAGGAATCTCGGTAACGGTTGTACTTTTGTTTACAACAAAAAATCTTCCTTCACCCGATATGAAGGCTAGTTGGTTTTTTGTAGGAGCCCACTTTATCCATTTTTCATACCCAAGCATTTTCCCTATAACTTGAAATTGATCTCCAGCTGATGAAAGTACAGCTAATGTATTACTATCATTAGACCAAGACGCAGTTGGTGCTAATAGAAAGCTAACCCAGTTCCCATCAGGGCTCCACTTAAAATAATCTGCATCAATTGCAAATAAGTCGGTTGTATTTGTTTGAATGGTGTAAAAAGGCTTGATTTTATTCGTATCTAGATTGGCATCTACGGGCACTTTAAAAAGACGAACTGGTTCCCATCCAGTAGGAAGTAAATTAGATTGAGATGAAACGATAAACGCTTTTCCGTCGGGGAACCATTCAAAATCACTWACACCTAGAGATACATTTTCAAAGCCGTGTGGTCGSCCATTTTTTGTTTTTGTWACATTTAGGATACCTCTCGAATTGTAAGCTAGTTGATTTGATGTTGGCGACCATTTAATTTGACTTGTTTCAATTGATGGATACGGTTGATAGCTTTCCTTTTTCTTTAAATCATAAATATACAGATACGTTTTTTCTCCATTCTCGT
>NZ_JBFTHS010000135.1:0-1370 GCF_056394365.1 Lysinibacillus sp. 10T31 | reverse complement strand
GGTTCTATAATATTTGTTGGGGTATTCACACAATTCCACGCATAAAAAAAGCACAGATTCACCGATTTATATATACTTGAATTGTCGAGAAACAAGTAATAGAAAGGTGAACTGTGCAAATGAATTTTAACATGAATATCCCAGGATTAAAAGATGTAGAGATTACGAAAGTAGAAGAAGTAGGCGATCGAATCGCATTGTATGTGCAATTGCCTAAACGTACGCATCAATGTCCAGTTTGTAAAAAAGAAACATCGAAGGTTCACGATTACCGTATACAAAAGATCAATCATTTAAAATGGTTTGAACGTTTAACTATTCTTTTCTATAAACGTCGTCGTTATGTTTGTAATTGTGGAAAGCGTTTCTCTGAAAAATCCCCCTTTGTAGATAAATATCAACGTTACTCAAAGGAATGGAATCAAGTAGTGAGTATACGTGCTATTAAAGCTAAAACATTTAAAGAAGCTGCAGAAGTACTAGGTACATCATCCACGACGATTATTCGCCGTTTTAAAAAGGTAGCGAATAAACAATTAGTAGAGGGTGTACGTTTACCAAAAGCGATTGCGATTGATGAGTATAAAGGTGATACAGATGCAGGTACGTATCAGCTAATAATTGCGAATGCGGAGACGCGTGAACCGATTGATATTTTACCAAATCGTAAAAAAGAAACAATAAAAAATTACTTAAGTCAGTATGGAGCAGATGTTGAGATAGTGGTCATGGATATGAATCCAAGTTTTAAAGCAGCTGTTCGTCAATCGCTAGGTCGACCTGTTATTGTGGCAGACCGCTTTCATTTTAGCCGTTATATCTATTGGGCAATGGATGAAGTGCGCCGACAAGTACAAAAAGAATGGGACAAATACAATCGCACAAAGTGTAAACGTATGCGTCATGTATTTTATAAACGTGCATCTAAATTATCATCAAAACAACAGTGGTACTTACAGCGCTATACAGAAATGTCTGAAACATTAAAAGTAGCTCATGAATTAAAGGAAGCCTATTGTGAATGGTTTGATTGGGCAAAGGCAAAAAATGATGTCGTAGAAGTGAAGAAGCGATTACTAGCTTTTTACCGTAAGGTAGAAGAGACAAAATTACCAGCTTTCTTAAAAGCAATTCAAACATTGAAAAACTGGCAAGTAGAAATATTAAATAGCTTTAGTTTTGGTTATTCCAACGGCTTCTTAGAAGGCATTAATAATAAAACAAAAGTGATGAAACGGAATGCATATGGCTTTCGACGCTTCGATCACTTTCGAGCAAAAATCTTATTAAATTTAAAGTATAAAGATATCGGGGTTCATCTGGGTTAACGTGCTAAAAGATCACATCACCCCAACATTTGACTTAGAACC
>NZ_JBFTHS010000134.1:0-1376 GCF_056394365.1 Lysinibacillus sp. 10T31 | reverse complement strand
AGTGATTTTGAATGGTTCCCCGACGGAAAAGCGTTTATCGTTTCATCTCAATCTAATTTACTTCCTACTGGATGGGAACCAGTTCGTCTTTTTAAAGTGCCCGTAGATGCCAATCTAGATACTAATAAAATCAAGCCTTTTTACACCATTCAAACAAATACAACCGACTTATTTGCAATTGATGCAGATTATTTTAAGTGGAGCCATGATGGGAGCTGGGTTAGCTTTCTATTAGCACCAACTGCGTCTTGGTCTAATGATAGCAATACATTATCTGTACTTTCATCAGCTGGAGATCAATTTCAAGTTATAGGGAAAATGCTTGGGTATGAAAAATGGATAAAGTGGGCTCCTACAAAAAATCAACTAGCCTACATATCGGGTGAAGGAAGATTTTTTGTTGTAAACAAAAGTACAACAGTTACCGAGATTCCTACATTGAATAAACAAAAAGACTACACACCTAAAGGATATGTAGACCTAGATATAGAATGGCTTTCTCCAGATGAAATAATTGTTGCTCGGGCGAAAGAAAACAAATCGTGGAAAGTGGGACCAGTTCCAACTATGTATACAGCGTTGTATGTAATTAATCTTGATTCAGGAGAACAAAAGCAGCTTACATTTCCAAAGGACAATAAAATAGATAATACACCTCAAGTAGTTGGTTCAACTATTACTTGGTATCGAACATCTGAAAAAGAAGACCAAGGAGATGTTTGGATTAAAGATAGTATGGATGCTCAAGAACATCGGTGGTTAAAAAATTTGGACTCTCCACCAACCTTTTTCTATAAAAAGTAACTGAAACAACCGCAGATTTTATTTTTCATTATTTCAGTAAAGGGGGCGAACTACAATCCTTAATCTCGGTGAAAAAGGGGACATTTTAATGAAGAAAATAATCCTACGTACCTTCAAACTATCGGGGCAGTTTAGTTGAAGAAAAAATTTTTAGCGTATTCAACAATCGGGCCAGATTGTTGAGGAACGTTTTCAATGGATGTTATTGTTGAAATATAGAGTTAGATAAAGATTAACTCCATTTTGATCAATCTTTTTTCAAAATGGAGTTTTTGCATTTGCTGATAAATAAAGTCTGAAGGTAATTTTTTGATCAATCTGTATTCTAAAGCTACATTTACTTGTTTTTTATTTTTTATTTGTAAGTAAATCTTTATTTGGTTGGGAAAATGAAGCAAGGAGGTGAAATAATCCAGGTAAAACAATTAACATACCAACAATCGCATATATTTGACGCGTACTTAAATCTAAAAATGTTGAGGAAGCAAATAATATCCCTAATGGCATGGTAACTCGRATGAATAGTAATCGAACTGCACTTAGTTGGGTTAAACGATCTCTAGGAGCTTCAC
>NZ_JBFTHS010000133.1:0-1383 GCF_056394365.1 Lysinibacillus sp. 10T31 | reverse complement strand
CTTCAGGCGAATGTATTGCCGAATATGAGGGCAATATCTACGTTGGCGGYGGCGTCGACGCCAACGTCGACGGCTTTGACATCTTCCATCAGCTAGGTGTCGCCTGCCTGCATAAAGATGGAACTTTAAATAGGGCATTCGGCAAGGATGGATTTGTAGTCGTGCGTTTTGGCCCCACGCAAGACACCCATCTGCGCCAGATCCTTTTTCCCACCGTCGGGGGTGAACCCAGAATCCTGCTGTCCGGTATCGATACGAAAAAGGGTGACGTTGTGCTCGCTCGCCTTCATCTCGACGGGCGTTTGGATAGGGCGTTTTGCGTGGACGGTCAGCTGACGGTCAAACTGCCTGAAATCCTTGCCAAAGACCTTGGACTGGATTTTACACCGCAGGCGACCACCAGCATGGACGCCTCGGGGCCTTGCACGGTGGCGGATGGGAAAATCTATGTGGTCATGCGAATGTACATGCCGATCTGGATTGCCCAGGTCGCGCTACTGATCCGCCTCAACAGTGACGGCTCGTTTGACACCACCTTCAACAACACCGGTTATGTCGCCGTTACCAATCAACACTGGGGCAATAGCACCATCGAGGACATTTTGGTGCATAACGGAAAAATCACGGTGTGCGGAACATTGGCAGGTCATGGCATGGTGGCTCGTGTGAATGAGGATGGTTCTTTCGACCAAGCCTTCGCCGACAAAGGTTTCAAACTGTTCGAGAACCCCAGTCTCGCGCTCAGAAAGCTTGTCCAGTATTCCGAAGGCGCTGTTCTTGCAGCCGGTTCGGCGTCGTCTCCGTCACAGGGCGTGCTGGCTTGCGTCAACGACCAAGGTGAACTTGTACCAACATTCAATGACGGTAAGGTACTGTTTCAATCCCTCGAAAAACATGTCGGTTTTTGGGATGTTGGACTGTTTGCCGGGAAAATCATCGCGTCCGGGAGATTGGCACAGGAAAACGGTAGCCCTTCATTTTTGGTAGTTCGCTATCACCTAAACGGCATGCTGGATGAGGGCTTTGGCCACGAAGGGAAAGGCTGGAACGCCACCCAATTCGAGAACCAATACACCGTCGCACACCGCATGACCTTACAAGCTGACGGGAATGTGCTGATCGTGGGCGATTGGGCAAACGGTCTCAGCCCTGCTGCGCTACTTGCCCGCTTCCTGAACCCCGCAGCCTCGCCGGCACCAACGGCATGAAGATCCTGCACGTTGGCGACAAGAGGGTCTGAGTCACCGACCGTTGAAACGCAAAAGCCCCGTCATGTGAATGGCGGGGCTTTTTGGTTTCCAATCTGGCAGTTGCGGTGCCTGCGCTACCGCTATCGCGAGCAGGCTCGCTCCCACAGTTGATCTGTGGTGTTCCCAGATGTTG
>NZ_JBFTHS010000132.1:0-1467 GCF_056394365.1 Lysinibacillus sp. 10T31 | reverse complement strand
TAAACTGTACCCTATAAGATAGACACTTTGAAAAAAGTCTATCCTATAGGGTACTTTTGTTTATAATGAGAAAAAAGATGTCGGAGCGAAATGAAATGACGAAAAGATTATTTACTAAAAAAGAGCAAGAACAACTAAACTGTAATCCTAATGTCCAAGCTATTAGTGATAAAGCGATTACTTATACTGAGGAATTCAAACGCCATTTTATCGCAGAAAATGAAAAAGGAAAACTCCCAAGAACGATTTTTGAAGAGGCRGGTTTAGATGTTGAACTGATTGGTTTGAAGCGCATTAGTTCAGCGGGAAAGCGTTGGCGTGCAGCTTATCGTACAACTGGAGTAGCGGGTCTACAAGATACACGGAAAGCGAATTCAGGTCGTCCAATAGAACGGGAATTAAGTTTTGAAGAAAAAATTGCACGATTAGAAGCGAAAAATCGATTATTACAAGCGGAGAATGAACTTTTAAAAAAGCTCGATCTACTCGAAAGGCAGATGTTAAAGAAGAAATAACAATCCCAACAGAATTAAAATTTGATTTAATCAGTAAAACGATTCAAAAATATAAACTAAAACGTTTAGTAACCTATCTATGTGAAATCATGGGCGTATCTCGTTCAGGTTACTATAATTATTTCACAGAAAAATCAGCACAAAAGCGTGCAACCCATGAGTTAGCAGATGAAGCCGTCAAAGAAATCATTTTAAAAGCGTATCATTTCCGAGGACGTAGGAAAGGTACACGTCAAATTAAAATGACGTTAGAAAATCAATATGGGATAACGTATAACTTAAAACGTATTCGTCGTATTATGAAGAAATTCGAGATTGTATGCCCAATTCGAAAAGCGAATCCRGCACGTAGAATGGCCAAAGCGACAAAAGAACATCGTACATGTCCAAATGAATTACAGCGTAACTTTAAACAAGGTGTAGCAGGAAAAGTATTATTAACAGATATCACGTATTTACCGTACGGAAACGGCAAACGTGCTTACTTATCAACGATTAAGGACGCTGAGACAAACGAAATTTTAGCGTATGAAGTATCTGCTTCATTAAGTATGGATATCGCGCTCAATACTCTTCGTAAATTGAATCGAAATCACCACCATTTAACGAAAGATGCATTTATTCATTCAGATCAAGGATTCCATTATACGAATCCAAAATTCCAAAAACTTGTGAAGAAAATGGGACTAGGGCAATCTATGTCACGCCGAGGAAACTGTTGGGATAACGCCCCTCAAGAATCATTCTTCGGTCATTTTAAAGATGAAACCAATCTGAAAGCGTGCGAAACATTAGAAGAAGTAAAACGAGAAGTGAAAAGTTATATGATGTATTACAACCATTATCGAGGGCAATGGAACTTGAAAAAGCTGCCGCCTGCAAAATACAGACAGCAGCTTCAAAAAGTCGCCTAGCTTTTTTTCAAAATGTCCTTTACAAAGGGTACACTTTA
>NZ_JBFTHS010000131.1:0-1477 GCF_056394365.1 Lysinibacillus sp. 10T31 | reverse complement strand
AAACATGTTTCTACAAGTAGGGGGCGAACTGTTTTGCGGACGGGGTCTTAGCCCCACGGGCGCGAACGTTCTACCCCGGCTACCGTTATCATATATCGATATAAAAAATGGTCAACCAGAAATATTTTCTGGCTGACCTTATAATACGAATCAGGGCGCGATTGTGGAAGTAGCGTCGCTATTCTTAATAAACAAACGTGTGCTTTGGACAGCTCTTGTTTTTTATTCAAGTAACGAGGCAGTTTAGTTGAAGAAGAAGGTTACTTTTAACAGATATATCAATGCGGAATTTTAAATTCCATTACTACATTGAATGAATATCTGAAAGAAAATGTGCAGCAAGAGTAGCTTTTATGAAGAAAATTCAGATATGCACGACAATATTTCATCACATTTAGCAAGTAAACATATTGTCGTTCATGTCACAAAAGACTTTTCAAAAATACTCTTGTGTATAGTACGACCAAAGAGCGTAGCAATAGTCAAAAAGGATGATAGTTAGAATTATCATCCTTGAAGAAAGATTAAATCATTTTAAATATAAAAAGAGTAAATAAAACCGAGTGTTCATTTAGGGGATGAAGATATTCTTAAATAATATCCATCTGGATCGACCAAACGAAAATCTTTCAGGCCCCATTCTTGTTGTTTTAGTTGGGATTCTAATTCAATTTGCATCTCGCATACACGTTGATGAAAGCTTTGGATATCAGGAACAATAATGATTATCTCTACCCCCATTCCTTTTCGAGAGGTATTAATATTGCTGAAATAATGGTCGTTTGAAAGGATATTCTGTTGCGTTAAAAGTAAATTAAGATTTTTCGATTTAAATCTAGCACTAGTTTCATTTTGAGAATATAACTCTAATTGAATTACATTTTTATAAAAGTCAACAGACCTTTTCAAATTTTGTACGAACAATTCTAAACGCATATTAATTTCCATTTTCAAGCCTCCATAGATAAAAAATAGTTACATCAAAGTGATAACGAGTTGAAATGATTTGTATTACCAATGTTAATAATACAAAATTTAATTGTTTTATCATTCATCCAAAGGACTGAATACATTCTACATTTTAAATTTAAGGGGTTTTAAATTACTTCACATTTTGAGGAGATTAATAAATACGGTGTGATCCGCTTTTAATTGCGAATATCTAAGAATTTGTGAAGAATCGCACTTAAACTAACGGAGGCTTTAGGCTTTACTTGAAGACAGACCATTGATGCTATACTATACACATTATTACCAGTAAAGATGGTGAACTAATGGAACAAGTGCTAAAAGAAATGTTGTCTCCGAGTAATCAATATAAAGTTCAAATTATTAAGCGTAAGGATGGTCTTTTTACCACAGAGGTATATATGTGGCAGGAAGACTGCGGATATGAGTATTGGAGTCCTATTAAAAAAGGATTGTCTTTGATTGAGACGGAGGAAGGTGCAGTGACGTTAGCCATTGACCATTTAAG
>NZ_JBFTHS010000130.1:0-1515 GCF_056394365.1 Lysinibacillus sp. 10T31 | reverse complement strand
GTCCATGTGTGTACCCTGCAATACCAAGTATCACTTCCCAAACAGGTGAGGATTCTACTTGTAAGGAAATGCTTTCAGCTGGATATGGAGAATAAAGGTGTTTCATAAAAGAGCCTCCTTATTATGTATTTCCTATATTCTAATATATTAGAATTTTTTATTCAATAAATTTGGAATTGAAATTTCTGCTTGCTCCCTTGTAACAAAATACTTCCTTAAGTTATATCTTAACATCAGCATTCGCTCATTACGGGATTAATACATCATCGTTAATAACTGGATTGCTTGTTGTCAGTGTTACTGTTTCTCTGATTTCATTGTTTGAAAAGATATTTCCTGGGAGATCAGAAGCAGCTAATTAATTACATAATCTAAGGGAATAGTTATACGAAGAACTGTTCCCTAAGATTTGTTGCACAGTTTGACCACAGTTTTCTGCAATAGGGCGCCATTCTTCAGGAATTGGCGCTTATTTTACATTCTAGAGCCAGATCGTCAAAGAAGTAGAACTAAAGGAGGTTATTATCAGCAGTATATTTATGGTGAAATAAATGTAATTTTTTAGAAGAGGTGAGTTTAGTTGAGTAATGTTGAGCAGAGTACAAAGTTAGATTTAGAACGAATTGTTTTTATTGGGAGAACCTTTGAAGAGTATTTAGATATGTTCTCGCTTTCAGAGGAAGAACTCCAGGGAAAGAAAATACTAGATTGTCCAGCAGGTGCTTGCTCATTTACTGCTGTAGGTAGTAAATTAGGTTTAGATATAACAGCTTGCGACATTGCCTATTATCATTCAAGTAAGGATCTTGAAAATAAAGGCCTTCAAGATATTGAACACGCAATGGAGCATATGCAAAAAGCTCAAAATAATTATAAATGGGATTATTTCAATGATATAGAAGGTCTTAGGAAGCATCGTCTAAGTGCTTTGCAAAATTATGCTAATGACATGAGGGAATTCAACGAAAGGTACGTTCCACTTACTATACCTTCTTTACCATTTAAGGATGGAGAATTTGATATTCTTTTCTCGGCCCATTTTTTATTTATGTATGCGGATAGATTAGATTATCAATTTCACATTGAAACACTAAATGAGTTATTGAGGGTTACGAAAGGTGAAGTTCGTATTTTCCCTTTAGTTGATTTAGAGGGAAAACGTTATGAGCATTTAGATAAAATAATATTTTATCTGGTGGACAATGGCTGTACAGTTGAAGAAGTGAAAGTATCATATGAATTTCAGATAAATGCTAATACGATGTTAAAAATTCAAAAGGGTTAGTAATGAAAGGGGCAATGGATGGGTTGTCCCTTTTTGAAATAATTCTTATTGAGCTTGGGGATTTTAGTTCCATAGCAATATTCAACAAAACCAGCTAATAGTTGTCAATAATTATCATTAAAAATAATAAAAATATCATGTTATACTAAATTTGTGTATACCAAATAACCGTCCAAATACTTGATTTGGAAAGTTCAGGTCTACTTAGTTAAATGGTTAAATCATGCTAA
>NZ_JBFTHS010000129.1:0-1545 GCF_056394365.1 Lysinibacillus sp. 10T31 | reverse complement strand
ACTAAACCAGCTAATAGTTTGTCAATAATTTTCTGTTAAAAGTTTAATAGGCACGTGCTATACTAAAAAAGTGCATGACAAATAACCGTCCTAAAGTTTGTTTTTGGAAGGTTTTGTTTGATTTAGTTATACCTACTTATCAAGCTAAATCTTGGTACGTAGTTCTGTTTTTTAACAAGGCAAAAATCCAATGTAAGAGTTTATTAACACAAGCTATTATCGCTACTTTAAAAGGTTTTCCTTCTTCACGTTTTTTATCATAAAATTCACGTATTTTCTTGTTTCGAGGAATGATTGTATCGTCTGTTTTAGTTTTTCTGCAATCTCGTATTGCACAACGAACAGCCATGAATAAGGCATGACGAAGTCTACTTGAACCTCGTTTTGTAATTCGATTCTTGCTCGCTGAAAATTTACCTGATTCGAAAACACTTGGGTCAACTCCAGCGAAAGCCACAAGCTTTTTAGGGTTGTTAAATCGACCTATTTCACCAATCTCAGAAATAATCGTTGCAGCGATCTTTTCACCGATGCCTGGGATAGATTTGATAATACTATATTCTTCAATTTCTTTAGCGAGGGCATCTATTTCTGACTCTAACTTTGATAGATGCTCTTTGTAYTGAAGAAGGATCTTTATATACATATCMAGACTTAAAATATGACTCTGGTAAACTGTTTTTTCAAAAGGATTACGAGCTGCAGCGGCTTTAAGATGTAAGGCTTTTTCATTTGCCCATCTAATGGAYCTRCTCTTACATAGTTCATATATTTTGTCTKTAATGGAKTCYTCACTTGCTTTCAAAATATCTTCTGAAGAAGGGAACTCTGAAAGAGTTAATAGTGAAACATTAGAATATAAATCTCCGAAKACCCCKTTATATTCAGGAAATACCTGTTCAAGGACTGCCTGAAATTGCAACTTAGTTTGAATCATTACGCCAGTTATATTTTCATGTTGTCTTGTAAGRTTACGAAGATTTAATAACTGCACACCACGYTTTTTATATGGCTCTAATTCCTCTTTATAGAACAATTCACAAAGWAGATAGGCATCAATGGCATCCGTTTTTACTTTTCTCAAACTCGATCCTCTTGCCTTATAAGAAATTAACGGATTAATAATAATCAATAAATAYCCTCGTTCTTCTAAATGATGTATGACAGGAGCACCATAATGTCCTGTGGCTTCTAAAATGATTGTAGGCTTCATACCAGCCTCGTTTTTTACATCCTCTAAAAATATAACAAGGTCATTAAGACCTTCTAAAGTATGAGTCACCTTAAAACTTTTACGATATGGTTTGCCTTTATCTAAGAATGCTTGAATCTGGCTTTCTCCTTTTGAAATATCCAGACCAACGACTGGATTCATTATTAATCTCCTCCTAAATCTTAGTTTGCCAGTTACCCCTAATCCTCCATGCAGTGTCATAGCTTCGCTTGTTATACGAGATCTAAGTCCCAACCAGCCTCAATCATGTTTCTGCAAGTAGGGGGCGAACGGTTTAGTTGACGGGGTCAAGCCCCACGAGCAGTTACGTT
>NZ_JBFTHS010000128.1:0-1615 GCF_056394365.1 Lysinibacillus sp. 10T31 | reverse complement strand
TTCGTATTATAAGGTCAACCGGAGTAATCTGGTTGACTATTTTTTATTCAATTTATAGATTGATAGTAGCCGGGGTCGAACGGAAGCACCCGTGGGATTATATCCCGACAACTAAACTGTTCGCCCTCTACTTGTTAACACATGATTAGGCTGGTTGGGACATTACGATCTCGTATAACAAGCGAAGATATGAATAACAAGCTAGATAGAGGTTACCGGTCAATACACTTAGGAGGAGATAAACTATGAATCCAGTAGTTGGTCTGGATGTCGCAAAAGGTGAAAGTCAGGTTCAAATGTTCTTGGATAAAAAAATGCCCTATAAAAGCAGCGTGAAAGTTGATCATACTGTGGATGGATTGGAAGAGTTACACACTTATTTATTAGATTTAGAGCGTCAAACAGGGATGAAGCCACCTATTGTTTTGGAATCAACGGGTCACTATCATGCCCCAGTTGTACAGTTTTTAGAAGCAAGAGAATACATTGTCATTATCGTAAACCCACTGGTTTCTTACCGAGCAAAAAGTTCTAGCTTGCGCAAAACCAAAACAGATGCCATTGATGCTTACCACTTAGGCGAACTGTATTACAAAGAGGATTTAGCGCCTCAGAAAAAGCGTGGTGTACAGTTATTAAACCTTCGGCATCTAACAAGGCAACACGAAAATATGACGGGAATTATGATTCAAACAAAGCTTCAATTTCAAGCCGTATTAGATCAAATATTCCCTGAGTACAAAGGAGTTTTTGGAGATCTATACGCTGAGATTTCTATAAAAACTTTACAAGCTTACCCTACTTCTGAATCAGTCAAAGAAGCAGGTGTAGAAGAGATCGCACAATTCATTGATACACATTGCAAAGCACGTTCGTTTAATTGGGCGCTTGAAAGATCGGAAAAATTAATCGGAGCTGCAGAACGCAATCCATTTCAATCAACTCTTTATCAAAGTCTTCTAATCAGTTTGAATATGTATATTGATTTACTTCAAGTGTACCACCAGCAACTTTCTACGTTGGAGCGTGAGATTGATGAGTTAGCGGCACAACTTGAAGAATATGAATTACTCCAATCAATTCCCGGTATTGGTGAAAAAATCGCTGCAACGATTATTTCAGAAATCGGAGAAATTGATCGGTTTAATCATCCGAAAAAGTTAGTAGCCTTTGCAGGACTAGATCCCAGTGTGTTTGAATCAGGTCGCTTTAAAGGCACGAAAAATCACATTACTAAACGCGGCTCGGCTAGGCTTCGCCACATGCTTTATACAGCTGTTCGTTGTTCTATTCGAGATAGTCGGAAAAAGAAAACAACACCTGAAACTATCGCACGAAATAAGCGATTACGAGCCTTCTACGATTTAAAACGTGAGGAAGGAAAGCCATATAAAGTAGCTATCATTGCTTGTGCGAATAAGCTTTTACACTGGATTTATGCGATTTTAAAAACGAAAACACCATTCCAAGAAACTATGTAGTAACAGCATTTTCAAATACAACAAAAACCTTCCAAATTGAATTCGGAGGGTTATTTGGGTTGCGCTTTTTAGTATAGCATGAAGTGTTTATTAATTTAAAAGATTTTTATTGACAATCTATTAGCTGGTTTAGT
>NZ_JBFTHS010000127.1:0-1624 GCF_056394365.1 Lysinibacillus sp. 10T31 | reverse complement strand
ACAAAACCAGCTAATAGTTGTCAATAATTATCATTAAAAATAATAAAAATATCATGTTATACTAAATTTGTGTATACCAAATAACCGTCCAAATACTTGATTTGGAAAGTTCAGGTCTACTTAGTTAAATGGTTAAATCATGCTAAGTCTTGGAAAGAAGTTTTGCTTTTTAAAAGTGCATAAATCCAATGTAAGAGTTTGTTTGCACAAGCTATTACAGCTACTCTAAATGGTTTTCCTTCTTCCCGTTTTTTATCATAAAACGCCCGTAATTTCTTATTACGAGGAAGGATTTCATCCGTTGTTTTCTGTTTTCGACAGTCACGAATAGCACATTTAACAGCCATATACAAAGCTTGCCGTAGTCTGCTAGAGCCTCTTTTGGTTATGCGGTTGTAAGTACCTTTGAATGTACCAGATTCAAAGACACTTGGATCAAGACCGGCAAATGCGACTAGTTTCTTAGGATGATTAAATCTTTCAATTTCCCCAATTTCAGATACAATCGTGGCAGCGATTTTTTCTCCGATACCGGGAATTGATCGGATAATCTTAGATTCTTCAATACTTTTTGATAAAACATCTATCTCATTTTCAAGCATGGATAGATGTTTTTTATATTCAAAGAGCATATTAATATACATATCTAAGCTTAGGGCTAGGCTAGAATATAAAGCCTTCTGAAAAGGGTTTTGAGCTGCTGCAGTCATTAGCTTTTCAGCCTGTTTGTTTGCCCATTGTAAAGAACGAGAATTACAGAATTCTTTTATTTTAGTTGCTAATACTTCATTAGTGGCTTTCAATATATCCTCTGAAGTAGGAAATGCATATAGTATTTTCAAAGAAACATCCGAATATAAGTCTCCAAAAACATTACTATATTCAGGAAAAACTTGATCTAAAACTGCCTGAAATTGTAGTTTAGTTTGTACAAACATGCCTGTAATATTATCGTGCTGTCTCGTAAGATTACGTAAGTTCGCAAGTTGGATACCACGCTTTTTATAAGGCTCTAAATCCTCCTTATAATACAGCTCGCAGAGATGATTAGCATCAATGATATCTGTTTTTACCTTTCGTAAACTAGAACTTTTTGCTTTATAAGAGATGAGTGGGTTTACGATAATTATTAAATAGCCTCTGTCCTCAAAATATTGAACAATTGGTGTGTGATAATGGCCTGTTGATTCCATAACAAGAGGGGGACGTTCTCCTGAAATATCTTCTAATTCTTTAATAAAATCTAATAAACTAGCTAACCCATCAAGATCATGTTTTACTTTGAAACTTTTCTTGTAGGGCTTCTTTCTTTCCAAGTAAGCTTGAACCTGACTTTCACCTTTTGCTACATCCAGACCGATGACTGGATTCATTATAATTCCTCCTTCAAAATGATAATTGCCGGTAACCCCTAAACCCTCTTTGTAGTGTCATAGCTTCGCTTGTTATACGAGATCATTGTCCCAACCAGCCTCAAACATGTTTCTACAAGTAGGGGGCGAACTGTTTTGCGGACGGGGTCTTAGCCCCACGGGCGCGAACGTTCTACCCCGGCTACCGTTATCATATATCGATATAAAAAATGGTCAACCAGAAATATTTTCTGGCTGACCTTATAATACGA
>NZ_JBFTHS010000126.1:0-1675 GCF_056394365.1 Lysinibacillus sp. 10T31 | reverse complement strand
TGAACTGCTCCCTGTCAAGTAGACAGTGGAAATAATAAAAAGCTTTTAAGCGGCTTTAGCCCTGTATTCTAATGGGCTTAAGCCGTTTAATCGTTCTTGGTATCTATCGTTATTGTAAAACTGGATATAATCCTCAATCGCTTGTTGTAACGCTTCAAATGTTTGGTACTTATGTAAATAATACTTTTCACATTTCAATGTTCCCCAAAATGATTCCATTGGTCCGTTATCTATACATTTGCCTACACGGGACATGCTATGAATCATCTCTGCTCCATCTATTCTTCTTTTAAATCCATGTGATGTGTACTGATAGCCACGATCACTATGAAGTAACGGTTGTTCTCCATCTTTTAAAGTAAGCATTGCTAAATCAAACGTTTTAAATACCAATTCATTATTATTTGAATGCCCCAATACATAACTGATAATAGAGCCATCGTAAAGATCTAGAATAGCGCTTAAATAAGCTTTCTTTCCATTTCCTAATTTGAACTCTGTCACATCTGTTACCCATTTTTCGTTGGGTTTGCTTGCAGTAAATTCACGATTTAATCGATTTTCAGCGACATGTTGTGCAGGTGAAGAAACATATCGCTTTCTTTTTCGACGAATCACGGATTGTAAACCACTGATTTGCATTAATCGATAAATTCGTTTGTGATTGAACTTTTTATTGTATTTACGATTGATATTTAAAGTCATTCTTCGATATCCATAAATTCCTTCGACTTGTCGATAAATAGCTTGGATATCCTGAAGAATCGCTTTATTCTCTAGCTCTCTAACTGTTGGCGTACGTTGTAGCCATTTATAATAGGCAGCACGAGATAAACCGGCAATATCACATAAAAGGATTACTGGCAGATTTTCTTTCGCATGTAACTCTTGAATCGCTCTATATTTATTTTGTAAACGAACGCTTGTTAACGATTCCTCCTTTCGAGTTCTTCCAACTTTTTTAAAAAGGCATTTTCTGCGCGTAATCGTTCATTTTCACGTTCTAAACGTTTCATTTCTAGCTTGAATTTTTCTTCATCTGTTAATTCATGTTCTTCTTTCTTGCGACCACGTTTATCCTGCAGAGCCTCTTCACCATTCGCTTCAAATTTTTTGACCCATTGATACACCTGTTGATAAGACACTTCATAGGTTTCTGCAGAGAGCTGATAGTTTTTCTGATGTTCTAGACAGTAATTTACAATCTGTATTCTTTCTTCTAACGTCGTTGTTCTTTTATTAGTCATAGAGTTTGTCATTCCTTTACCGGTATCCTTTAATTCTCTATGACTATTATACTTTTGAATCCAATTTCTCAAAACGGATTTGTCAGAAATCTTGTATTTTCTTGTAACTTCTTTTAAAGAATATTGTCCAGATAAATAGTCTTGTACAGCTGCTAACTTTAGCTCTTTTGAGTAAGGATTCCAAGAAGTGGACTCTTCAAGGCCAATTTCTCCATCTATTTCGTATTTGTAGTTCCATTCTTCAATGGTTTTATAAGAAACCTGGAATATAGTAGCTAATTCTGAAATTGTCTTTTGTCCTTTGTAAAGAAGTCTTAGAACTGCTAATTTTTCATCTTTTGAGTGGTTACTTCGAGCCATAAAAAAATGCCCCCCTAGATAAACAGATTTTTATTTTTTAATCTGTCTACCTAAAGGGGAGCATATCA
>NZ_JBFTHS010000125.1:0-1774 GCF_056394365.1 Lysinibacillus sp. 10T31 | reverse complement strand
AAGAGGCTGGGACAAAACCCATCTCTAAACTAAAAAGCCGGTGAAATTTTACGATCAGTAAAATTTCACCGGCTTTAAATTTTTTTYATAAAAAAATAAGGACCACTTCTGATAAAATTAAGTCACCACAACAAAATTATACAGAAAGAAGGATCCTTATGTTTAAAGATTATAACATGAATCAATTAATTTTTCCTTTAGATTTAGAAGTGAAGTTACAAAAGAATGATATTGCCTTCCATGTCCACCACTTAGTCGAAAGTATCCCGCCTGAAGCGTTTRAACCATTTCTTCGAAATGAGGGCTGTCCTGCCTACCATCCACGCATGATGCTTAAAATTATCTTATGTGCCTACACGCAATCTGTTTTCTCAGGKCGCAAAATTGAAGCGCTTTTAAAAGATAGTCTTCGGATGATGTGGCTAGCTCAAGGGCATGAGCCAACCTACCGMACAATCAACCGATTCCGYGTTCAACCAGAGGTGAAAGAGTTGATACGTCAGTGCTTTGTTCAATTCCGCTGCCAGCTGGTACAGGAAGAATTAATTGATCAGGAAGCTATTTTTATTGATGGAACAAAGATTGAAGCGAATGCGAACAAATTTACATTCGTGTGGAAAAAGTCGATTGAGAAATATCATAACGGACTAATWGAAAAGTCAAACCAGCTATACGATGAGCTGCTTGAAAAAGAAATCATGCCAGAAATTGAACGGGAAAATGAAAAGGAATTAGCATTGGAATACCTCGCTCAAATGGTCGAAAAAGTAGATGAAGTGATTTCTGAATATGATCGAAAAATTGAGGACTCATCGGATGTAGCAGAGCGAAAGACTTTAAGAACRGAACGGAAATTCCCAAAGCAAGCTCGCAAAAAATTAATCGACTATATTGAACGCAAACTAAAATATCAAAGAGACTTCGAAATCTTTGACGAACGAAATAGTTATTCGAAAACAGACCCGGATGCGACATTTATGCGTATGAAAGATGACTATATGAAAAATGGTCAATTGAAGGCTGGTTATAACATACAAGTGGCAACAGAAGGTCAGTATGCGCTTGCCTACAGCATTTTTCCGAATCCAACGGATACACGTACATTAATCCCATTTTTAGATGAAATCGAACAACATTATTTTAAGTTACCAAAACATATCGTCGCAGATGCAGGATATGGCAGTGAACAAAATTACAATGATATCCTTTCGAATCGTAAGCGAGAAGCMTTAATCACATACAACCTGTATTTAAACGAACAGAAGAAAAAGTATAAGCAAAAYGAATTCAATACAGCGAATTGGGATTATGATAAAGAACATGATCGATACACTTGCCCAAACCAACAACAGCTTGTATTTAAATATCGTACCATGAAAACGGATAAGTATGATTTCACACGTGAGTTTAAGGTATACGAATGTGAAGACTGTTCYGGATGCCCCCTCCGTTCATTATGTACAAAAGCAAAAGAAGGAAATAATCGTAAGTTAATGGTGAATGAGAAGTGGGAACAACAAAAAGAATATGTGAGAGCAAAGCTTTCAGAAGAAAAAACGAGTACCATTTATCGTCAACGCAAAATTGACGTGGAACCAGTTTTTGGATTCTTGAAGGCTAATTTGCGTTTCACTCGATTTTCTGTACGAGGAAAATCGAAGGTTGAAAACGAGATGGGCCTCGCATTAATGGCCGTGAATTTAAGGAAATTCACAGCCATTAACTAAGAGCTAGATGGAGACAACATAAAAAATAGAGAAATCCGAATTTGAAT
>NZ_JBFTHS010000124.1:0-1871 GCF_056394365.1 Lysinibacillus sp. 10T31 | reverse complement strand
ACAGTCGTAGCATCAGTTTAACATACTAAAGCCTTATGAAAAATCGAAAAATCACTAGGCTTTATTCGGCATGGTCCAATTTATCAAAATAATATCAGAGAGTTAAGAAAGTTATTATAGATACTTGACTAATCGTAAGAAAAGAGCTGCATATGCAACTCAATGATCTTCAAGAAAAGCACCCCGTTAGTTTAATAAAAATAGATGCCGAATTGACTAATTTATTATTTGACCGTTGACATCAAATATTTTAATTTCATAAGAGTCATTGGAATTTAGTTCTTTAGAGTGTAAGATTTTACCTACAGTCTCTTCGATTTTCAATGATAACTTATGCGCATCTTTATCAGAACTTTTTATTGATGTATGAATGATAATGGATTTTTGGTCGTTAGTGCTGATATTTTTAACTACCTCATATTCTTTAAAAACTCCCATTAAAAGCCTTGCTAAATGATGATTTTCTTTGTTGGCTTTATTAAATTCTTCGGATAAATCCCATCTCTCAAACACAACTTTATGGTCTTTTAAAGGAGAGGATTTGATTACACTTTTTGCAATGGATTCCATATCCTTTTTTACGGAATTATAATATTCTTCATCCCCTACAACCCTTATCATCAATTCTTTTTTTGAAGTTGTTCTCACATCAACCCCCACATATTTATCGTGAATTTTTTCTGTTACCCTGTTCAATATAGATATCTCTTGTTCTTCTTCTTTAGTAATTAAAGGTTTTAGTTTCTCTTTATTTGCATCAGCAGTATCAGCTACTGAGAATTTAATTAACAGGAAAAGTAATGCTATTCCCACTATAAGTATTCCAGCAATAATCAGTATCTTTTTCAACATACAATACCTCCCGTTATGAGGGTATGTCCTGTATCTCTAAAAAATGTCATTAAACACAATGTCCTCTTCTTGAAGTAACTTGTTTCGTTAGTTCAATAAAGAAAAAAGAGCTGCATATGCAACTCAATGATCTTCAAGAAAAGCACTTCGTTAGCTTAAGAAGAATTTTTTCCTTCTTTCTTCTGTTTCCTCCTGTAAAAAAAACGCCATATATAAAAGATAGTCCAAAACACAAATAAAGGAATAAACTGATAGTTTTGTTCACCATAATATATAATGATGATTCCTATAATAAGAGTTGGTACAGCCAAATAAAACCACACTCTTACTTCCTTGTTTTTAAAACTTAATTCAAATCGTTCACTCATATACTCCACCCCGTTTATAACTTTCTTTTACTAACCTTCGCTTTACTACGTTTGAAACAAATCGAGGTTCCGGTTTTTGTATTTTTTCCATTTTTATTAAACGAAATCCATTTTCTTGTTCTACTAAACTGCCCCGTTAGTTCAATAAGCAAAAAGAGCTGCCAATGCAACTCAATGATCTTCAAGTAAAGCACGAGTTAGTTGAATATGATTACTGAAATAAACCGAATATCCAAACTATCAAATACATTGGAACTGCAACAATTATCGCCCCTGCAAGTAAATAGCTAATCGACCTTATAATAAATTTAAAAATATCATATATAGCACCTGCTAAGTCATCAACAAATCTCAACACTAAAAATCCCCTCCTGCAACATATAGCTTGGTGATTTAATTTTAACAGTATTTCCCTCTAAGGAAACAATATATTGTCCATTCAGTGATGTTCTTCTTTAACTCTTCTGCTCCGTTAGTTCAATAAAAAAAGAGCCGCCTAAGCATAAAGTGTACCCTTTGTAAAGGACATTTTGAAAAAAAGCTAGGCGACTTTTTGAAGCTGCTGTCTGTATTTTGCAGGCGGCAGCTTTTTCAAGTTCCATTGCCCTCGATAATGGTTGTAATACATCATATAACTTTTCACTTCTCGTT
>NZ_JBFTHS010000123.1:0-1911 GCF_056394365.1 Lysinibacillus sp. 10T31 | reverse complement strand
TTAGCTTGATAAGTAGGTATAACTAAATCAAACAAAACCTTCCAAAAACAAACTTTAGGACGGTTATTTGTCATGCACTTTTTTAGTATAGCACGTGCCTATTAAACTTTTAACAGAAAATTATTGACAAACTATTAGCTGGTTTAGTTTAAGTATAATTCTTCACAATCTTTATAGTGATATTAATGTAAATTTCCAACAAAAAACCATCTCACCTTTAGAAATCTATAAAGGTGAGATGGTTTTAATCAAACTTTATTACAAATTATCAATCTTTATTATAAATGAACAAACTTTATTACAAAGTCACACATCTACCTCGTATGCAACCCTATCGTACCGAGGCGCTTTTTTTTTGCAAAGACCTATTTTAGCAGTTCGAAAGATTTATTAATATTCAAATCACCGTACAGTTGGTCAAACAGCTTGCCGTCTTCCGACTGGGGAGCAAACGGATTGGACTGCGGTACCGTATACACATACACCATGCCATTGGCTTCCGTAATGACGCTCCCTACAGGCGGGCCTTCTTCGCTGGAGAGGCGACTCCAATCATTTTTGGAAAATACGGAGATCATCAGCAGCATCTCAGTATCTTTTCCATTTTTTGTCGTATAATCGAACTGCACTACATGCTTAGCCGATGGCATGATTTGATTTGCATTTGTGCCTGCATATTGGCTTGCCTTGTAACGTCCGTTCCATGAAGCAGGCAATTTAAAAGTGAAGTTTGCCTGAGAATTCGTGTATAGTTCTTGGTTATCCGCCAAAACATCTTTGAGTTTATTTCCTTCCCAAGTTAAGATCAGATGATCCACATATCCATAATTTCCTCCTTGAGGGGCTGTTACGATAATATCGTTCACTTTGTTGCCCGTATAGTCACCAATAATCAAGTTTGGTTCTCGGGCGGATTCCCCATACAATTTTCCATCCGTCCCTTTGACCATCCAATCATATTTTGTGTATCTTTTAGTTTTTCCCTCCTGCACGATGATGGATAAATCATTCGCATACGCATCCAGTTTTCCATCAATCTTTTCTTTTGTACCCACCAATATCACATTGTCTTTAACTGAATTACCGTCAATATCGGACACCTTGCAGTCGAGTACATACGTATTTTCCTTAAGTTTAAGTTCGGGTACTCTAAATTTTTGACCAATTTCTATTTTTGGCAACGTTTTTTCGGATTGCTGAGTCACCACTTTTGGATCTGAAGCTGCCTGTTTTGCCAACGAAACTTGTGGCGCCCCGATTCCAACTGCACAAATGAAACCTGCCAACGCTAAATAAGAAATTTTCTTTACGGACTGCTTTTTCATTTTCTAAACCTCCATTTATTCATTTTTGTCTCTACATAAGTAAGACGTATGAGGTCCCCTAAAAAGTTTGTTTTTGGATTGGAGGAGAAAGAAATCTTTTTTTATAAGTAGTACCTAAAAGGGGTAACGTCAGGTAAATGCGGATTTACAACGATAAGGAAAGCCAAAAATAATAAAGCCTAATTTCTCGGTGATGTAAGTGTAGCTTTAGAATAAAAATTGATTGAAAAATTTCCTTCATCCTTTATTTATCAGCAAATGCAAAAACTCCATTTTGAAAAAAGATTGATCAAAATGAAGTTAATCTTTATAACTAAGTATGAGATTTTTATAAAAAAAGTTTGATCAATTAAATGAGCCTTCTTCAACTAAAGCACCCCGTTAGCCATCCATGTAGCGCAAAAACCAGCGCTACACCACAGAAGATGAAAATGTACTCAGAACGGGTATTGTATACTACGGCTGGGAGAGGAAGGTCGATAAACTATGGTGCCTTGAGCCCTTCCGTTAGTCTGACTCCAACGACCACGGTGTATCACTGACTGTCGCTCCCTCACGGGAAGCACTCATGGGAGATTCATCCTAC
>NZ_JBFTHS010000122.1:0-2169 GCF_056394365.1 Lysinibacillus sp. 10T31 | reverse complement strand
CGTAAGGATGGTCTTTTTACCACAGAGGTATATATGTGGCAGGAAGACTGCGGATATGAGTATTGGAGTCCTATTAAAAAAGGATTGTCTTTGATTGAGACGGAGGAAGGTGCAGTGACGTTAGCCATTGACCATTTAAGAGAATATTCCGGTGAAATTATCACTCTTTAATTACTTCACTAAAGAAGCAGGATTGCTCAATAATAAGGAGATTACAATTTTAAAAACTAATAAAACTAAGAAACTCATAGTATTTTTTCAAAATGAAAAGATAAAGATTGTTGTTCCAGAACTTAGGTAAAGAGAATTTGAAGGATTTTACCACAACTTTTGATAAATTAATGAGGATAAAGTTGACGGGTATGTTGGAGGTCTATGAAAAATGAAAAACGAAGAAAATAAGACAAATAAATACGTGCCAAAAATAAACTACGATGATACACCTAACTGCGAACATGACATTGAATCTGATATAGTAGTTGGAAATTCACCATGCCCTTGCTGCGAGTTTATTACAATTCCGAATAATGGCGATGCCCTTGCTTACATTTGTCCCGTATGTTTTTGGGAGATAGATTTGTTTATTCAAAGTAATGTTGAGGCAAGTGACCAAAACCATGGCTTAACATTGACTGAAGCGAGAAAAAATTATCAAAGTTTTGGGGCAGTATTGCCCATGTTAAAGAAGTCTTGCAGGCAACCAAAAGAATATGAATATCCAACAAAATGAAGAAGCAGATTCAAAGTTGATTGGAGTGGAAGACGGCGACTATGGGAGGATCGGCGGGACAGGTGAAACAAACAACGGAAGCGAAGCAAACGGGTTGGTTCACAGCAAGCCCTCCGGAACGTGTCCGTCTGGAACGGAAATCAACGGTTTTACACTGTTCAAGAATCGTGCGCTTTTCTTGAAGAATATTGAGTTGCATATGCAACTCTTTTTTCTTTATTGAACTAACGGTGCAGTTTAGTTTAATAAGCAGGTACTTTCTGTAGGGTGTCGAATTAGTTTCTAGAAAAGGAGGGGTAGCATGAAAAATAAGTATAAACAATTATTGAGTTACTTATTTTCAATCGTGGTAATAATTATTATTTCTTTTGGTATTTATCAATATTCGACTCACTTTTCAACTCGTGATGAAGCAATTGAAAAATATATAACAACAGTGTTTGGTAATGATTCTGCACAGTTAATAGATGTTGTTGATACAAAAATTTCTAATACTTATTATTTGTTATTAAGAACAAATGGTTCAAATGTTATTAATACGACATCAAACGTGAAAATCCAAAATAACATATTTGGTTGGAAAGTCACTGCTGGGTATGAAAGTGCAAATGTAGATTTAGGTAAATATCTAATAGATAGAGAAACTAACACATTAAAATAATTTGTAACACCATTGTTAAATCCTTATTGTGCTAACGGGTGCAAGAGTTTAAGTTCCAAGTGCCGAATTTAAAGGCGGCTTTTCTTATTGAGCAAAGACAGCAGTTTTGATGAAGAAGGAAATTAGTTTTAAATTGTAAGGGAGCGATTGTTTTGTATGATTACGAACATATGAAAATGAGTAAGTTCGAAGCATATTCATTTACTCGCTTAATTCGAACACAAAATTTTGAGTTTTATTTTATCCTTGGAGTTAATGATCCTCAAGATTTTGATGAATATTGGGATGGAAGATTAATTGAAGTATTGGGATACCTTGTTACATATATATATATAATGACTAACATAACATTTTTATATATTTAATTGAAGATGAAACTAAAAACTTTCAAGAAATAATTAAACATGTAAAGAAGTTTGCATCTGAAATATACACGTATACAAGACTACTCGATACGACCAACTTTATAATACAATCAACCAATGTATATCAAAAAAGTTTAGGAAATCATGAAATAGTGGATTTCATTAAGAAAATAGTAAATGAGGATATTCCTGAATTCATTTTGGCTGAAATTAAACAATAGATACTTCACAAACTGGGGCTTTACTTGAAAATCGTTGAGTTGCTAAACTGTACCCTATAAGATAGACACTTTGAAAAAAGTCTATCCTATAGGGTACTTTTGTTTATAATGAGAAAAAAGATGTCGGAGCGAAATGAAATGACGAAAAGATTATTTACTAAAAAAGAGCAAGAACAACTAAACTGTAATCCT
>NZ_JBFTHS010000121.1:0-2319 GCF_056394365.1 Lysinibacillus sp. 10T31 | reverse complement strand
AAGAAACTATGTAGTAACAGCATTTTCAAATACAACAAAAACCTTCCAAATTGAATTCGGAGGGTTATTTGGGTTGCGCTTTTTAGTATAGCATGAAGTGTTTATTAATTTAAAAGATTTTTATTGACAATCTATTAGCTGGTTTAGTTTAAGTGAAATGCTTCACATTGTTTTTCATGGATATACACACTTCAAACTTTTACCGTCTCTGCGGAATCGTCATTTCTTCCCACGAATAATCGGGTATAGTTGGGGTTATGAAGTCTAGAACTTGTAGAAAATCGAATAATATACCTCACCATTTTTTCATACAAACAATAATTTAATGCCATACAAATCAGTCATCTCCTGCTTTCACTTTTATTTGTTTTTTGAGTAGTAACTTTATTAGGTCTTGTTACATATGTTAGAACGGGATAGCACTTTTAGTCACCCTAAAGACTGTAATTGCTTTTTGCTATCCCACTTGTTATTTCCTCAAACATTCCTCTTATAGCCTACGATAAACTAATCATCAGAAAGTATCCCAAGTGACCCTTTTCATTTCGGGATAGTAAACTGTTGAATGTATCCCACCAAGTTGTTATTGCACAACGCTATCCAGCCAATATAAGTATCCCATAGTGGATTATAATAAAATTTAATTTTATATTTAATATAAACTCTTAATTTAACTTCATATAAAAAAGCTATCGTTTTTAAAAAAGATTGATCAAAACGATAGCTTTTTTTGATTCTTTAAACAACCCAATTAAAGTTTCTGCTGATATAAAATAGTTTGTGCAACTCCAATAAAATACTCTGATTCAACAATAATATGATTTAATACAACTTTAGCTGTTGAATTGGTACTAATTGGTTTACTTTCTTCCATAATCGTACGACAAAAATTAATAAACTGCTGGCTCTGATTTAAGCAATAAGAAGAAAGTTTCAAAATATCCTGGAAGAGTACTTGTGAAACCTGTCCCTGTGAACGATTAACGGTTTCAATAAATCTTATTACTTGCTGATGTGTCTGGGCAAATGCTTTTTCCCATTCTTTTAATGCCTCCACATATTTCTGTTCAAGATTTTTTACAAGCTCCCTAATAACAACTGTATGTTCCATTTCTTGGTGTTTCCAAAACTCAGCTTCATCAAGTACCCGTAACGGCATCTGGTTTCCATAATAATATTGCAATAATTACCCTCCCCTCTATTCATACCTTTTAATATATATATATAAGAGGTGGAATTAGAACTTTTAATAAGTGTGTTCTGTAAGGTGTAACTGTTTTGTTATAAATAGTAAAAATATCAGTTTACTCAAAAGGATGAGGAGAGCATAACAATAGGACTTGCAGATATGAAGAACAATATCAAAAATAAGTCCTACTCTTATTAAACTAAACTGCCCCGTTAGCCATCCATGTCGCTTAAAATCAACACTACACCACAGAAAATGAAAGATAATTACGTTCTTTCATGGGAGTACAATAAAAAAAGAGCTGTCCAAGCAGCTCAATGGTCTGTCTTCAAGTAAGCACCCGTTAGCCATCCATGTCGTTTAAAATCAACACTACACCACAGAAAATGAAAGATGATTACGTTCTTTCATGGGAGTTCAATAGTAAAGTTCTATTCAAACAATGGAACTTTTGGGTCTATTCCATAACAATGAATAAGCATAGCGTGCAATTGCCCTCTGTGATGATAAATGTGAGCTACAATCTCTAACAACCATTCATATCGTGAGTATGTAACACCCCAAAAAGAAGTAACTTCCTCTTGTAGTTCGACTTCTGTGAAATTCATAAATTTATCTTCTAAAAATTGATGATTTTTTATCAATGCTTCTTTAATCCCATTTAGACTTTTATATGAAACACTTGAATAAAATTTGTTCATTGTGTCTTGAGATGCCCCGTCCGAAATAAGCGAATCAGCTTCACAAATTATAGCAATATGTTCTAACAGCTCTCCTATGGACTGCTTATTAGATGTTGGCCTTTTTTGTAGGTCATTTTCTGTTAACTTTTCTATTATTTCAACAATTGTCGTTACAGCGACTTTAATTTGATGTAATGCACTCTTACAATATATATTCATTTTATCCTCCTTTACATCAATTTTATATTCAAATAAACTGCACCTTTAGTGAAGTAATTAAAGAGTGATAATTTCACCAGAATATTCTCTTAAATGGTCAATGGCTAACGTCACTGCACCTTCCTCCGTCTCAATCAAAGACAATCCTTTTTTAATAGGACTCCAATACTCATATCCGCAGTCTTCCTGCCACATATATACCTCTGTGGTAAAAAGACCATCCTTACG
>NZ_JBFTHS010000120.1:0-2755 GCF_056394365.1 Lysinibacillus sp. 10T31 | reverse complement strand
GGCTACAGAAAAGGTGGCCATTTCGATTCAAGATGTTGCTTCGAGCGCAGACACACAAACAACGAGTGCGAATAAGAATGCAGAATCGTTACAGGAGCTTTCCAAGGTTATTCTTCATATCGCGGAGATTTCTTCAACAGTGACGGATCTTTCACAGGACGCAACGCTACAAGCAGATGAAGGKGGAAAGGCAGTCCAAAATACAAAAGATCAAATGCATTCTATCCATTTATCGGTAACCGATTCAAACACGAAAATTCAAACACTGCATGAACGCTCTAAACAAATTACGTCCATTTTAGATGTAATTACAAGCATTGCAGATCAAACTAACTTACTGGCTCTCAATGCAGCAATTGAGGCAGCAAGAGCAGGKGAGCACGGAAAAGGCTTTGCGGTTGTTGCCGATGAAGTAAGAAAGCTTGCCAAGAAGTGACAGCTATTACGGAGGATTTGGCATTCTCAGCACAAGGAAATGCAGCTGCTTCAGAGGACGTTGCAGCGTCTACAGAGGAACAATTAGCTTCGATGGAAGAGATTAATGCTTCTGCACAAGCGCTTGCGCATATGGCAGATGAGCTAAAACAGCTAATTAGTCAATTTAAATATTAACAGAATCAAATATACGAAAAACTAATGTGTCAATGAGATTAAGTGTCCTATTAAATAAAGTATGACTCTTAGACAAAACGAATGGCGCTTACTTGAGTCGTTTCTTGGTAGAAAGAGATTGTTTTGCGATAATTCTTCAAAGTATTCCTATAAAAACGAATGAAATCACCTTTAGGGATTCTGTTTTGAGACTCGACTGCGTGACCATTTTGCTTATCAACACTAATAAATGAGGCTGGTCATAACTAGCTGATAATAAAGAAAAAGAGAAATCGAACAGCATCGATTTCTCTTTTTTCTTGTTTGATCAAGCCATTCTATTTTCTTTACCTTACTTCTCTGTTAATAACGGCAGTGTGTTTCCGGAGATTTACTGTCATCATGCAAAGCACATTTCGTTTTCAATCTTTGATTTTCTATGGATTCGAGTGAAACGCAAATTAGCCTTCAATAATTCAAAACTGGTTCTACATCGTTTTTTGGTTGTCGCTAGATGGCACCTGTTTTTCTGCAAGCTTTGGTATTACATATTCTTTTTTGGGCAACAAGTTTTTGTATATATAAGCGAAGCGACAGCAATAAACCTATTTAAAGTGAGATTCTAAGTTTAGTTGAATGATGAAGAAATACAAAATAGAAGAATTTATATTAGTTAATCAAAAAAAATGAAAAAAAGGGTTTGAATATATGTATTCCGTCCGATAAAAGCCTAGGGTGAAATTTCATCGATAAAAGAAGGGTAGGTTGTAAACAGTAGATAGAAGAGGCATTCTTTTTGAGTCTAAATCATCGAGTATAGTGCCAGTAAAAGATAATACAAAATTATACAAAAACACACATCTTAAGAACTAATGAAGACAAAAGGAGAATTGTTGAATGAAAAAAATATTTGGTAGCTTTAAGGGCAAGCTCTATATATTGTTTGCTCTAATCTTGCTAGTTCCAGTTATTACTGTTGGAAGTTTTTCATATCTTTCGGCAAAAAATTCGATAAAAGAAGAAATATTATTTAGTGCAAATGAAAGTGTAAATATTTTAAATAAAGTAATTGATGAAACCATTAGTGCTAAAATAAATGACATTAATGTTTTTAGCGAGGAAATAAATTCTACTACGTATAAACAGAATGGAGCCGCAATATTAACAAATTTCCAACAATATATGAAGATGAATCAAGATGCTTTAAGTGTTTATCTTGGAACAAATGAGGGAGCATTATTTCTAGATCCAAAATTGAAAGTTAAGGATTACAATGTTTTAGAAAGAGATTGGTATAAAGAGGCTACGGCTTTAAAGGGAGAAATTTTAATAACGAATCCTTATATTGATGCATTTACTGGAGAGATGGTTGTAACAGTTGCACGTCAGTTAAAGGATAAATCTGGGGTAATAGCGGTTGATTTAAAATTGGCAGACATTCAAAAAACCGCTAGCTCAATTCGAATCGGAAAAAGTGGATATCCTTCTATTTTTGATGAAAATAAAATGGTCATTTCACATCCTACTTTAAAAGCAGGTGGGGAATTAAAAGAGAGCTTCGCAGATAAGATGTATGAAAGTAAATCTGGAACGTATGAATATGTCTTTGACGGTGATGACCGTATTATGTTCTTTACAACGAATGAATTAACGAATTGGAAAATTACCGGCACAATTTTTTCGAAGGAAATTGATAAATCAGCATCATCCATTTTAAATCATACGTTACTCGTGTTAATTATTGCGATTGTCATAAGTACGATTGTTTTCTATTTTGTCATGAAGGGAATCATAAAACCGATTAAATCGCTTAAGGATAGTGCAGTGACGATTAGTAAAGGTGATTTAACTGAAAAAGTGACGATTGCTTCTCATGATGAGATTGGACAGCTAGGGCAAGCCTTTAACGATATGCAAGACAGTCTAAGGACACTGATTCAAAAAATAGAACAAAATGCTGAAGAGGTAGCTTCGTCAGCGGAAGAGCTTACAGCCAATGCCACTCAAACAAGCAAGGCTACAGAAAAGGTGGCCATTTCGATTCAAGATGTTGCTTCGAGCGCAGACACACAAACAACGAGTGCGAATAAGAATGCAGAATCGTTACAGGAGCTTTCCAAGGTTATTCTTCATATCGCGGAGATTTCTTCAACAGTGACGGATC
>NZ_JBFTHS010000119.1:0-2663 GCF_056394365.1 Lysinibacillus sp. 10T31 | reverse complement strand
TTTGAACGTTCAACTAAATCGACATCTGATAAATCATAAATGGCTTTCAGGAGTAAATATTTGAACATACGAATGGGTGGAATCGCATTTCGACCATTATCCAAACAGTACTTTGATTTTAGTTCGTCTAATATAAATGAAAAATCAACAAGTTCATTGATTTGGCGAAGCATATTATCTTTTGGGATGATTAAATTATATAATGCCATATACGGACTTAAGTTCAATGTTTCTTGTTTAGAAATCATAGTCGCACCACCTCGAGTTGGTTTTTCTTTATTATACTATTGAGAGGAAATTGAACGAAAAGAAAAACCGATTGGAGAAAAAAATTCTGTTTCTCCAATCGGTTTAATATTATGTTGGACTTTTTCAGTGCCCTCAATCAATATAGGAATCATCTTCTAGTTGCTTAATCACTTTTTTATTGTGTCTTCGACATAGGTGCCAGTTTATATTGCTCTAGTTCCTTTACATTCGATTATTTATTTTAGTCTATATTAGTATCTATTGCAGCTGTCCACGAACCATCAGTACTAGCTTTTAATTTGCCATCGATATAAAGTGATGTCATTGTATAATATTCTGCTTTTGTAGCACTGATTAATTTATAGTATGTAGTACCTTTTATAACATATTCTTTAGTTGTAACAATTCCTACACCAGCCATTAATGCGGCTGTTATTTTTGTTGGGATTTTATATCTTTCCGCAATCCAAGTACCAACATACGCTGCACTTACAGCAAGTACCCATGTAGGAATTGTTTGGTTAATTGAGTAAAAGCCATCCCAGTATGTAGTACCGCCTCCTGGATCAACTCCATATTGTATAATGCTTTCCTCAAGAGGTGCAAAGCCCTCTGGAACCTCTGCCTCTAAATTGTTATTTTCTATTACAACAATATCAGAAACTATTCCATTTTCTAATATTTCTTTAGCTAATGCTTCGTTTGAATTTTCAGTTAATATATTGGGTGCTACTGGCTCTGGCTCTAGCTCATTTGCACTTGCTAGATTTGTTGAAAATGAAGGAACTACTAAAGATGAAACAACTAGTGCTGATAAAATTTTCTTTGATACCATAATAAAATCCTCTTTTCCTTTTAATGTTTAATATGTAAACTAATTACATATTATATTTAAGATATTAATATAAAAACTGTTTATTTTCAAGAAAATATTGTAAAATTATTTCTAATATTAAGAAAAGGTGGATTGATTATGAATATTTCGATGTACAAACCATTGATTGTAGCGATGGTGGTAGGGTTATACGTATATATAGAGAGTAAATATGAAATTAGTGTATTTCTAAATTTTGTCATACTTTATATTGTAATTACAATAGTTTATTCATTATTTAGAAAAATCGAAAAGAAGAGAAAAGAAAAAGAGTAAGAAAAAAGTATCTTAATAAAAAGTATGAGGTTCAAAAGCTATAGTTACTCTGTGAAAAGATTCACTGTAAATTAGCCAGAAATTTAAGGGGACACTTTAGATGTTCTTCAAGTAACGGAGTGCTTTAGTCAAGTGGAGCAAAGGTCTTTTAAGACATTGCTCCTTGTACTTTTAAAAGTACTTCTGATAATACTCTTTCCTTAGCCTCCCGCTTAATTGAGCGTAGATCCTAGTTGTTTCGCTTTTCTCGTGCCCCATAAGACTTTGTATGACTTCTATGGGAGCTCCATTGTTCAACAAATGAGTTGCATAGCTGTGTCTAAGTTGGTGTGGATGAATTTCTTTATTGATTTCAGCACGATTTGATATCCTCTTGATGATGTATCGCATTTGGGCAACACTCATTTTATGTGGCTGCTGCCTTACTGTCACAAAGATGGCAGGATTATTGTCATTACGGCTTTCAATATATCGTTTAAGCCACATGTCACAACGCGTATTAAAATAAACCTCCCTTTCCTTATCACCTTTTCCTCTAACGATTGCGGATTGATTGGACCAATTAATATGGTTCTTTTCTAACGCAACTATTTCTCCAATTCGGCAAACAGTAGAAAACATGAATTCGAAAATCGCTTTTTCCATTGCGGAATGACAGGATTCACGGAGGTGTTCAATCTCCCGTTCGGTTAAATACTTGGGTATCCGCTTTCCTACTTTCGGTTCTTTAATTTTGGAAGTTGGATTCTTACCCAGGTATCCTTCTTCATGAGACCAACGAAAAAATGATTTCATAGAGCGGATACGGTGTGCAAGACTAGCTGGTTTTAAGTGCTTGCCGGATATAGCAAGATATTCCTTCAGTTGATTGGTGTCAAGCAATTCCATCTCTATATCCTTAAAATAACCAATTAATAGAAAAGACTGTAACCGGTAGGCCTTCAGCGTTTGTGGCGAAAAGCCCTCTATTCGTTTATCTGCTTCAAACAAAGTCCATGCTTTTGACAGTAACAATTCCATTCCCCCTAAAATAGTAATATAAAAGGGATTATTGCCAACTTAATAGAATTCTAGACATAGGAGTGATTTTACTAACGGGGCAGCATTCCTGTTTGAAGGATGTTCGAGGTCTTGAAAGAAAAGGAGCCCTCTAGTATGATGCATGAGTGTCAACGACCATTGACCCATCATCAAACAAGGAGGACTCCTTTATGCATTTTAAATGGAATAATAAAATTAATCAAGTTACTGAAAATACACTCGT
>NZ_JBFTHS010000118.1:0-2671 GCF_056394365.1 Lysinibacillus sp. 10T31 | reverse complement strand
AATCATGTTTCTGCAAGTAGGGGGCGAACGGTTTAGTTGACGGGGTCAAGCCCCACGAGCAGTTACGTTCTACCCTGGCTACTGCTATAATAAAACCATTTTAAAAATGATCAACCAGAAATATCTGGTTGACCTTATAATACGAACGAGGCAGTTTAGTTGAAGAGTGTTGTTTAACTTGTAATTCAACAATCGGGCCAGATTGTTGAGGAACGTTTTCAATGGATGTTATTGTTGAAATATAGAGTTAGATAAAGATTAACTCCATTTTGATCAATCTTTTTTTAAAATGGAGTTTTTGCATTTGCTGATAAATAAAGTCTGAAGGTAATTTTTTGATCAATCTGTATTCTAAAGCTATATTTACTTGTTTTTTATTTTTTATTTGTAAGTAAATCTTTATTTGGTTGGGAAAATAAAGCAAGGAGGTGAAATAATCCAGGTAAAACAATTAACATACCAACAATCGCATATATTTGACGCGTACTTAAATCTAAAAATGTTGAGGAAGCAAAYAATATCCCTAATGGCATGGTAACTCGAATGAATAGTAATCGAACTGCACTTAGTTGGGTTAAACGATCTCTAGGAGCTTCACGCTGAAAAATYGCTGCACTTTGAGCATTGAATAAAGGAAATACCATTCCTCCAAACAATTCACACACCCATGCAATAGGAACTGAATTTACAAAAAACAAGAGTACGAATGAAAGACCTCCTCCTATTAAACCGAGGTACATAGTTTGATAAGTTTTTGGTAACTTCGTAAGTAGTACCATACCTACARCATAACCGACTGGGAAAGACCCAGAAAAGATCGCATATTCCCAAGAATGACCATTAAGGTCTCCTCGTATAAAAGGAATACTTAAAACCATCGTTGCTCCAACCGCAAATTGTACCGTGGAAGAAAGAATGGTAAGTCGAAAAAGATTTGGATATTTAAAGAATGTTCGATASCCTTCYTTCATTTCTGCCCACCAAAATTTCTTTGTCCAAGTTGCCACTTTCTTYTTACTKGATTGAGGGATACGTGAAAGTGCGAGAAAGCTGACGAGGAACATAACAGATGAAAATCCATATATAAAATGTATAGGACTGACCAACAGCAATAATGAAGTTGCTCCAGGAGCGATAAAACTCATAAGTCGAATAGTTCCATCTAGTAATGCATTTGCTTCGACAAGTTCTTTCTCTTTACAAATTTCTGGTAGAAGTGAAAAAGATAGACTTGCGTAAATTGGTTGCATCAAGCCTAACAAACATTGTAAMACGACTAATCCTAAAATGGTTCCCACGTCTGTACCAATTAAATAACCAACAAGTGGAAGGATGTAGGCTCCAGCACGAATCAACTGTATGTTTTGAAGCATTTTCTCCTTCACAACATGGTTTAGGAAAGGCGCACTAATGCCTTGCAAAATTAAAGAGGGGATAAAATATACAAGCCAAAGTACACCYATCCATTCCCTTGAACCTGTCAATTCATAAAGTAAYAATCCATTAATGATTCCTCCAGCTGCTCCACCAAATTCGGATACAATTTCACCTATCCAAAGTGCTTTAAATGACTTAGAGAACTTATTCATTTGTGAACCCCCAGGTACTGAGTGAGTCGTYCAGAAAAAGCRTTAATCTGCGTTAGATTTGCTGAATAGATACCTTTATCAACACGAATAAACTTTGYTGCTTTCAATATAGAAAGTTGGTGATGTAGTGTTGTTTTAGATGTATTAAACTGCACGCTCAACTCTTGAAGTGATAAAGGTCCCTTTAGAAGTTGATAAAGCAATTTCAATCGAAGTTCATCCCCTAAGGCCTTATGACCACGAATTAACTCATTTGATGGAACACCAGGCTCTATCAAATATTCTTCCTTTAAAGGATAAAAGAAAAGTTTAGTATCAGGTGTGCGTTTTTCTAAGATCCAAGGACGATAAGATACGTGTGGAATTAATTTGACATTCCAGACAGAAGGTTCAGGGAGATACTTGATTCCACCCGTAATTCGTTCGATTTCCTCAATAGGATTTGTTATATCCAATGATTTGTATTGTTTCTGTTCAAAAGCAAGCGCATGAGTCCATTTTTCCCATTCTTYTTGTTGACTTACCCACATGTRCCACTCAACCAATGTATTGTTGAATAGGTCACAAATTTCTTGTTGTGTATAACGACTAAGATTACGCACAT
This sequence comes from Lysinibacillus sp. 10T31, assembly GCF_056394365.1. Lineage (NCBI taxonomy): Bacteria > Bacillati > Bacillota > Bacilli > Caryophanales > Bacillaceae > Lysinibacillus > Lysinibacillus sp. 10T31. The sequence goes on along the minus strand of NZ_JBFTHS010000118.1, from coordinate 478 downwards.
ACCCACCTAAGTAATCGTGGTCTTCAAAATATGTCGCATACTTCTCAAATAATTCACCTCGATGATGTTCAGTGGCTGTCGCTTTTCTTATAGGCTCTGTATTCCGATCTTTGTAMGGCAAAAGTATGTCATAAAAGCGAGCAATTGGAATTWCTGAAAGTTGATTCGAAAAATCTTGAACAGATAATGCAGATAGTTTATCTTGAAGCATAATCAGTCCATACCATAAATTGGTCTCCTCAATTACYTTCAAATGTTYTAATAATGATGAAGGYATTGAATCTTGCTCTGATATCCACTTTTCATCTAAATCGAATGTATGTCGAAGTTGTCCATRTGTGTACCCTGCAATACCAAGTATCACTTCCCAAACAGGTGAGGATTCTACTTGTAAGGAAATGCTTTCAGCTGGATATGGAGAATAAAGGTGTTTCATAAAAGAGCCTCCTTATTATGTATTTCCTATATTCTAATATAT
>NZ_JBFTHS010000117.1:0-2738 GCF_056394365.1 Lysinibacillus sp. 10T31 | reverse complement strand
ACAGAAAAAATGGCGGCAATCTATCTTTTCGTTGTTGGTATTATTATTTTGATTGTATCGATTACAATCTATTTTAGAAAATCGGAAAAAGAGGATGATTTATCGAAAGAGTATGATGAAAGAGATGCTCTTATTGAAGGACAAGCTTCTAATATAACTATGCAATGTATTACTTCATTAATAATAGTATTGCTGTTTTTGAGTAATTTTATTGTATTGTCTGTAACAGCAGTTCTTTTACTATTAATACTCGCTCTTTTCATTCTAAATACTGTAACCAAATTTTTCTATGAACGAGTCCTTTAATTCTGAAGGAGGACGAATATGGAAAATAGAGTGCGAGATTTAAGAAAACAGCATAATTTAACTCAACAAGAATTGGCTGATCGTGTAAGTGTATCGTCTAGGACGATTATTTCACTTGAGAATCAGAAGTATAATCCTTCTGTATTACTTGCCTATAAAATTGCATCGATTTTTAATCAATCGATAGAGGAAGTTTTTATTTTTGATGAAAATGACAAATAAGGAGATTAATTAATATGTTAGGTTCAGTAAGTATTTTTATCATTTTTGGGATTGTTTTAACTGCTTGGGGAATTTATCGAATGAAATCAGATGATGGTTTATTTGGAAAGACTCAAAAAAGCAAAAATATTTTTAATCTGTTTTTACTTGGGCAGGCATCAGGAATTGGTCAATTTTTAAGTGGAATTGTTTGTGTAATTATAGGGGTCGCTATTTTAGTATTCGGATAATCCAAAAATTATCAACCATTTAATTTAATACATTTCAACAAATGACCAGGGCTCACTTCTGTGATAATGAGTGACCTGGTCTTTTAGGTGAACATATTCAGGTAACGCGAGAACATCAGGTGAAAATTATTGGCAAGGTGATTGGTGGTAGTTTTGAGGAAAAAACAAGAACGTATAAGGACTCGATGGCTAATTTTCATTGGGTAGGAGCAAACCTTAATATGGGTCAAGCGTACAGCGAGTGTGCGAACGAATTATTGATATGATGATGTGACTTTAGAGGTTACTTCACGTTGCCATCATATTAAGAAATGAAGTATTACCCAAAAAAAATGAACTGAATTCCCAAGGACAACTATAAAGAGAAAAAATCTCCGCTTTGGGGATGTTTCAAAATATTAGCTAGGCATGAGACTTAGCTGGTAAAAAGGGGTATGTACAAGAATGTCATCTTTATGAAATGTTTAGATGATTCATTTATTATCCGAATGTTATAAATAAGGGTCTAAGAAGCAATTGCAATAATTTTTTTTAGAATACAACTTCTAAAAAATATAGTGGAGGATTAACGTGTGAATAATTTATGGCTACTTAAGAATAAATCAGACAACAGAAAAAATAAATTTGTAGATAAAATACCTGGTTGGATATATCTTCTAATATGCAGTGTTGGTATCATGGTTCTCTTTTATGGAACACAATTAATAGTGGGTGTTCCACTTCAAACTATCTTTAATTCTACTTCAGAAACTGGTTCTATATATCGTTTTGTAGGAGTTATTTGTGCTTTTATTGGAATATGGTTGTTGCTACTAGTGTATGTTTACATATTTAAGAACCCGATTTCTAGTATAGGATTTACCAGAGATCGGCCATATAAGATTATTTCGAATATACTTAGTGGTTTAGCGATTGGTATGTTTATTAATTTTGTAGGTATCTCTATATACTCTCTTATATTTAATGTTCAAATCGGATTTACAGAACAAATCTCTAATTTTAATGTTTATCTATATGTTTTATTATGTTTTGTTACTTACCTTATCCAGGGCGGCGCAGAGGAACTTGTTTTTAGAGGATTTTTAACGAAATGGCTTGTGAAAAAATACAATCTTTTACTTGTCTTTCTTTTGACCTCTATTCTATTTTCTCTCATGCATTCCTTGGGTGGATTTAATCCAATATTTTTGACGTATGCTCTTTGTTTTGGATTTTTATTATTTTTAGTTGCTGTTGATAGTAATTGTATATATAAAAGCATGGTAATTCATGGGGTTTATAACGCGTCCGAGACGCTGTTTAAATTTAACGATGACAGTATGGGGAAAGAGCATTTATTTTATGCTAATGCTAACATGGAGGCTTATCAGGATAAGGCCTATCTTATCATCTCAGCAATAATACTTGTATTCTGTGTATATTATTTAATAAAACTGCACAAAAAGAATCCAAAATGGTATTTCATGAGAAGCAACTAGGATTGTTAATTATAGTTTAGAAGACTCGATGATTATTAAGTTATGATCTAACTATGTGATTCTAAACCGTAATTACACTATTTTCAATGAAATATGCTTAATAAGTTTTTTCTAGAGTTATCAGAAATAGTAAATACGTCCCCGTTGGAAGAAAGGACGTTTTTATATTTTACTAGTTTGCGATTATGTAGCTATGTTTCACTCCAGATGTATCAGGGGATGATGGTAGTAATGTAGGTTTTTGTTCAAACTAACGGAAATAGGGGAAGTTATAAAGAGAAGAAACGGTTTAGATTTAAAATAACAGATATTTTTAGTGGTGAACTCAGAATAGCACTTAATAGACGGAATTTGAGGCTGGGACAAAACCCATCTCTAAACTAAAAAGCCGGTGAAATTTTACGATCAGTAAAATTTCACCGGCTTTAAATTTTTTTTATGATGATTTGTCAAATTAAGTGCAACAATTGCTCATTAAAAGCCTCGTTTGCAGTTTTCCAAC
>NZ_JBFTHS010000116.1:0-2856 GCF_056394365.1 Lysinibacillus sp. 10T31 | reverse complement strand
AAGTAGGGGGCGAACTGTTTTGCGGACGGGGTCTTAGCCCCACGGGCGCGAACGTTCTACCCCGGCTACCGTTATCATATATCGATATAAAAAATGGTCAACCAGAAATATTTTCTGGCTGACCTTATAATACGATCGGGCGCGATTGTGAAACATAAAATAAAAGGGATGCTACATATTTGCCATGTATAATATGTAGCATCCCTGATTTTTTTACGATTTAGACCTTGATAAAGTATGATAACCACGATTATCTATGGGCCTCATTAATAAAGCCTAAGCTTTAGAAACAAATTTTGATAAAACTAGTACTCAAGGATTAAAACCGTTGAAATTAGGCTCCGCACTTTTGGTTGTATTGAAAGGACCGACGTCACAAAATACCCAAAGGAGCAACTATTCTTCAGACCGACCCTGGTGACCTGCATAGTTGCCCTCACCGGGATCAAGATCAATGACTATGCGGTGCGGATCAGCTAATGCATATTGATGTTCGCAGCGCCAACGCATCTCCTCTGTAAAACCAATCGTTTCTCCATCTGTAATAATATCACCTTGATTAAACAAATAATAAGCAAAGTTAGTCAAGCAGCCTGCAACCTCATTGGTATCCATATCATAGAAGTGGCATTGCACATCAGGAATGCCTAGTGCTGCAAGCCCAATGGAATCCATGAGACCTTCCTGGCGTTCACTGCCAGTACCCTCAACATTGTAGAACCGAATGTTCAATGCTCCATACAACATTTCGCCCTCATCAATAGCAGCCAAAAACACGGATGGCTCGACCAACTTATTGCTTTCTCTAAAATAAATCGCAGCGCAAGGGACCGTTTCCACTATTGCACGAAGAACATTCGTATGTAGTTCCAATCTTTTTTGGGGCTCCAGTCCAGATGCCATCATATCGACAAGTAACAACGCGTGACTACACTCTTGCAACGTTTGGCCTGCTTCATTCCAATGCCAACTTTGCTGCAAAGCGGCTTCGTAATCAGATATAGGACCTACATTCATGCCAGTAAGTGTTGTTTGTGCAGGGAATTCTTCTTTTGCATATTTCACCATATAATTCAAATGAAAGAAGTGAAGCATTTCGCCTTTCTCATGTTGCTCATAGGGCTCCCATACTGCCAGCGACTCACTCTTTTCATTTTGTGGTCGATCTGTTTTCCCCGTGTATTGTTCTATCTTGCTGTAGAGTAATTCGCGGTCCACTACTGGCTTTTCTTTAAACAGCAGTTTAATAGCATAAACTCTAGCAAATCCGAAGTCTTTCTCTTGCTCTAGGATTTCATTCATAAGGCACTCTCCTTCATTCTGTTTTGTTTTCTTAATCATATATTGATGTGTTCATCAACTTCATCAAGAATACACGAAAGATTACCAATCGCCCATCATACTTTTTCCTTATCATTTCCAATTGCGAGTGTCTATATGTTTTACATCTTTAAAAAAATGATTGAGTTTAACATATGGTTTTGAAATAATTGGTATTATGCAATCGGACGAGATTGTTGGCGATTCTAGAGAAGATGAAATTTTATTGAAAAAGTATTTTTAATCTTTATCAGTGCATTCATTGGTATAGAGAAGTTTAATGAAAACGTAATAGGAGAGATAACTTCAAGTTTTGGATTAGTATTGATTATGTTAGGGGGATTTGCACCCTTAGGAATTAATCCCAACTTTTATTATGTTTAGATAATAGGGATTTTTTTTATGTTAATTGGTTCAACACTGAAGAGTCTGGGGAAGAAAAAGGTTCTTAAACTATCGGCGTGCTTTCCTTGAAGATCATTGAGCTGTTTTAGACAGCTCTTTTTTCTTATTGTGCTAACAGAGCAGAAAAGTTGAATAAGTAGATGTAATTTTGATTGATTTATCACCAGTAAAATAAATTGAAAGGGGACGTTTTAGTTTGATTGATTATTTTGAACGTAAAATTAGATTAAGGGACTTTGAAGTGTGGGATGTACGAATTGGCGACCAACATTATGCTTTAGCCATTTTAGATGAATTTCGACCTGCCACATTTGATGATTTTGAAATTCCAGATTTAATTTATGAAGAAGATGACCAGCGTGCAAACTATGTCTCTGCTACATATTTCTCTGATGAAGCTGTTAAAGATGAAAATAAAGAAATACTGATTGAATTTGCACAAATGCTTACAGAACACTTAGCTTTGGCACATTGTGAAGTAATTATAAAGATTTATCAAGAGAATCCTGAAAAAGCGATAGAACAAATGATGTTAACGAAATATGGTTTTAAAGAATCAGATATGCCATTAGATAAATTATTGCATTTTAATCAAGAGTAGAGGCCTTTAGTTCTTATTCAACTAACGGATGCGTTAATTAAAGATCATTGAGTTGCATAGGCATCTCTTTTTTTCTTTATTGAACTAACGGCGCAGAATAATTGAACAATGTTTGGAAACAATATCTCTAAAAAGAGGTCGGGAAAATGAAAAAAGGAGAGGTGTGATAAATGACAATTAGAATTATATTATTAATACTATTCGTTAGTTTTAATTTTTCAATAGATGCTTCTGCTGAAGTTCTTCTTAAAGCTGCTTATATACGAAATCATCAGCTATGGATGAAGGAGGGAGATAAAGAAATACAGCTTACAACAGGTCGGTATGTATCCTCTCCAAAGTGGTCAAAAGATGGTCAGTATATTGCCTATTTAGCAGGTGACGAGAATGGAGAAAAAACGTATCTGTATATTTATGATTTAAAGAAAAAGGAAAGCTATCAACCGTATCCATCAATTGAAACAAGTCAAATTAAATGGTCGCCAACATCAAATCAACTAGCTTACAATTCGAGAGGTATCCTAAATGTT
>NZ_JBFTHS010000115.1:0-3088 GCF_056394365.1 Lysinibacillus sp. 10T31 | reverse complement strand
TAAATCTGAAAGACTATTAATTTTAAATTCTGTCTCAATCTCTAGTTGAATATGCATACTAACACCTCGGTATTAGTATGAAATGAAAGAGCATTTTTGTACATCGTTATTCAAGCAGGAATGTACATATTTAAATTAGCATTTATACTACATCTCCCGCTATGGGTTACATCTTCTAAAATAAACCTGTATATTGTACATATTAAACTATATTTTAAATATCTAAATAACAAATCTAATATACATAAGAAAAGAGGATATATGCTCATATATTGAACATAATATCCTCTTATTAGTTTAGTCTATTTAATATAAAAAAGTTGCACCGTTTTGCCCTTGGGTGTAATTTTCTAAAGGAGTTTCCTTTGGAAAAAGTGTAATATAAAGTTAATCTGTAAACGGGCGTTTTTCTGAAATAAGGGAAGCGTCTTTCTTCATAAATAGGGGCCGTTTTCTTGAGTAACACATTTAAAGTTATAGGGCAAATAAATTGTGAAGGGTTTCACTTAAACTAAAGAGGCAGAATAGTTGAAGAGCGGTTTGAAGTTTGTCACCCAAAAGTAGGATATGTTAATTAATGAAATTGTTTAGAATACTTGATGGTTAATAAAAAAAGGGTAACTTTCGTCACCCTAAATTTATTTTATTTAGTTACCTTTAAATTACGTTCTTCAAAAATTTGTTTAGCTACAAAAATGGCGTTAAGAACTCTGGGAAAACCTGTGTACGGGACACAGTGAGTAATTGCCTCAATCACCTCGTTAGGTGTTAGTCCTACGTTAAGGGCAGCATTGATATGGACGTTTAATTGTGGTTCACATCCTCCTTGTGTAGTAAGAGAAGCAATTGTTACGAGTTGACGTTGTTTTAAGTCTAATCCCTTTCGGGAATATATGTCCCCAAAGGCAAATTCAACAATATATTTACCTAGTTCAGGTGCAATATCCTTTAATGATTCTATGACTCGTTCTCCTCCTTCTCCGTCTATTTCCGTAAGCTTTTCCCAACCTCTCTGATAACGTTCATTTGGCATCTTATTTTCCTCCTTAGAATTAAATTCACTTGAAAAGTAATTTATGAAATAAATTTACACTTTAGAGTGCACTCTAAAGCAATACTTTTTTTTATGCTATAATTAGATTATGGAAAAGAAAATTTTTACAATTCAACAAATCTCAAATATCACTGGACTAACCGTACACACATTACGTTATTACGAAAAAATTGGATTACTAAATGGTGTAGACCGCGATGTAAATGGATATCGCCAATATACTGAGTCGGATATTTCTTGGATCAATTTTTTAATTCGATTGCGAGTAACAGGTATGCCAGTCGCTGAAATGAAACAGTTTTCTGACCTGCGAGGCCAAGGCGATTCTACGATAAGTTTTCGTCGTGAATTATTAGAAAATCATCAAAAAAGTGTACTGGAACAAATAAAAGACTTACAAAATAATCTTTGCAAGATTGAAGAAAAAATTAACTATTATAAGGGATTAGAGGAGAGCGAAGTTAATAGCGGAAACAAACCCGTAAATCTTTAAAGGTGTTAATTTACTGTTTGCGATTCTTCAAGATGAAGGTCGCTTTTTTATATACCATTAGCAAGATTGTGAAAAAATGTACTTAAACTCCCATGAAAATAAAATCTCTGGCACTAAAAAAGTCCATGCTAAAATAAACGCGACCTTTATATTCAAAAAAATGGTAGCGCCTAAATAGAAATCTGATTTTAGATTGTATTAGGAAGCACCAAGTTCAGTGATGGTCACATTGTAACCCAAACTTTCAAGTCTCCGAACAGAATATCGAATAATGGATTGTTCTTTTTGTTTATCAAAGTAGTCTTCGCCCAAGTCTACATACATTTCTTTACGTGTTAAAAGGTAATAAGCAATGCGTAAGATGGCATGAGCAACAGATATTCCTGCTCGTTTTTTGCCTTTTCGAGCTGCAGTCCGTCTGTATAATGCGCCTAGATAGGTTTTAGATCCTCTAACGGAATGAGCTGCTTCGATTAGAGCCGATTTCAAGTATTTATTGCCTTTCTTCATAGCAGAGGATTTCCTTTTGCCTGCACTTTATTGTGTCCAGGTACTAGGCCTGCCCAAGAACAGAGATGTGCTGCACTTGGAAATTGCTTGTTTACATCAGTTCCGATTTCAGCTAGGATTTGTTCTGCCATTCGAGTGGCGATTCCAGGAATAGAATCCAATCTTTCGATATCTTCTTGGTGTGTGGAAAGTCGGCAAGCTACTTCTTGATTTAACAATTCAATTTGTGCAGTCAGAAAGTCAATATGAGTAAGAATGGTTTTAATCATTAATCGTTGATGTGGTTGAACGTAGCCACGAAGTGCGAGTTCCAGCTCTGCTTTTTTCTTTTTCATCGTCCGTCTAGCGAAGCCAGCCAACTTTTCTGGATCATCTTCACCTTCGGCAATCGCACGAAGCATATCAAGAGAGGAAACACCCATCACATCTGACACAACAGAACCAAGTTTAATATTCGCACCTTCGAGTACTTTTTGAATGCGGTTATGTTGTCTCGCACGTTCTTCAATTATACTCCGGCGATACCGAACTAATTCTCGCAATTCACGTTGGGTGCGATCTGGAATGAAGCTAGCTTTAAGTAATCCATGACGAAGTAACTTGGCGATCCATTCCGCATCTTTAACATCAGTCTTACGACCAGGAACCGCTTTGATATGTTGGGCATTTACAACTAAAAATTCGATGCTCTCAGCCTCGAGTATGTTTACAATAGGCTTCCAAAATACACCTGTACTTTCCATAGCTACGTGTGTACAACCCTGTTCTTTAATCCAATCAATTAATTGCAATAGAAAAACCGTTTTAGTAGAAAAAGTTTGAATCACTTTACCTTCTGGTGTCATAATACATGCGGTAATCGAATCCTTATGAATATCCATGCCACATGCACGTTCAATGATGACTTCCATTAGAAACATCCTTTCTACGGCCAATCAAATTAGAGGCTGGTGCAGCAACCTGAGTAGGATGAATCTCCCATGAGTGCTTCCCGTGAGGGAGCGACAGTCAGTGATACACCGTGGTCGTTG
>NZ_JBFTHS010000114.1:0-4443 GCF_056394365.1 Lysinibacillus sp. 10T31 | reverse complement strand
TTTTATGGAGAGTTTGATCCTGGCTCAGGACGAACGCTGGCGGCGTGCCTAATACATGCAAGTCGAGCGAACAGAGAAGGAGCTTGCTCCTTTGACGTTAGCGGCGGACGGGTGAGTAACACGTGGGCAACCTACCTTATAGTTTGGGATAACTCCGGGAAACCGGGGCTAATACCGAATAATCTATTTTACTTCATGGTGAAATACTGAAAGACGGTTTCGGCTGTCGCTATAAGATGGGCCCGCGGCGCATTAGCTAGTTGGTGAGGTAACGGCTCACCAAGGCGACGATGCGTAGCCGACCTGAGAGGGTGATCGGCCACACTGGGACTGAGACACGGCCCAGACTCCTACGGGAGGCAGCAGTAGGGAATCTTCCACAATGGGCGAAAGCCTGATGGAGCAACGCCGCGTGAGTGAAGAAGGTTTTCGGATCGTAAAACTCTGTTGTAAGGGAAGAACAAGTACAGTAGTAACTGGCTGTACCTTGACGGTACCTTATTAGAAAGCCACGGCTAACTACGTGCCAGCAGCCGCGGTAATACGTAGGTGGCAAGCGTTGTCCGGAATTATTGGGCGTAAAGCGCGCGCAGGCGGTCCTTTAAGTCTGATGTGAAAGCCCACGGCTCAACCGTGGAGGGTCATTGGAAACTGGGGGACTTGAGTGCAGAAGAGGAAAGTGGAATTCCAAGTGTAGCGGTGAAATGCGTAGAGATTTGGAGGAACACCAGTGGCGAAGGCGACTTTCTGGTCTGTAACTGACGCTGAGGCGCGAAAGCGTGGGGAGCAAACAGGATTAGATACCCTGGTAGTCCACGCCGTAAACGATGAGTGCTAAGTGTTAGGGGGTTTCCGCCCCTTAGTGCTGCAGCTAACGCATTAAGCACTCCGCCTGGGGAGTACGGTCGCAAGACTGAAACTCAAAGGAATTGACGGGGGCCCGCACAAGCGGTGGAGCATGTGGTTTAATTCGAAGCAACGCGAAGAACCTTACCAGGTCTTGACATCCCGTTGACCACTGTAGAGATATGGTTTTCCCTTCGGGGACAACGGTGACAGGTGGTGCATGGTTGTCGTCAGCTCGTGTCGTGAGATGTTGGGTTAAGTCCCGCAACGAGCGCAACCCTTGATCTTAGTTGCCATCATTTAGTTGGGCACTCTAAGGTGACTGCCGGTGACAAACCGGAGGAAGGTGGGGATGACGTCAAATCATCATGCCCCTTATGACCTGGGCTACACACGTGCTACAATCCGCCGAAGGTGGGATAGATGATTGGGGTGAAGTCGTAACAAGGTAGCCGTATCGGAAGGTGCGGCTGGATCACCTCCTTTCTAAGGATATTTTCGGAATACAAACCTAGGGTTTGTAAGATTACGTTTTGCGTTCAGTTTTGAAGGTTCATTCTTACGAATGAAATACTTCAAAACTTGTTCTTTGAAAACTGGATAAAACGACATTGAAATTGTAACAAACACATTTATTTTTTAAGTTTTTTTATAGGCTTAATAACTTGGTTAAGTTATTAAGGGCGCACGGCGAATGCCTTGGCACTAGGAGCCGATGAAGGACGGCACTAACACCGATATGCTTCGGGGAGCTGTAAGTGAGCTTTGATCCGGAGATTTCCGAATGGGGGAACCCACTACGTTTAATCGCGTAGTATCTTGACGTGAATACATAGCGTCTTGAAGGCAGACCCAGGGAACTGAAACATCTAAGTACCTGGAGGAAGAGAAAGAAAAATCGATTCCCTGAGTAGCGGCGAGCGAAACGGGAAGAGCCCAAACCAAGAGGCTTGCCTCTTGGGGTTGTAGGACACTCTATACGGAGTTACAAAAGAGCGAGTTAGATGAAGCGACTTGGAAAGGTCCGCCAGAGCAGGTAAAAGCCCTGTAGTCGAAAGTTCGTTCTCTCCTGAGTGGATCCTGAGTACGGCGGAACACGTGAAATTCCGTCGGAATCCGGGAGGACCATCTCCCAAGGCTAAATACTACCTAGTGACCGATAGTGAACCAGTACCGTGAGGGAAAGGTGAAAAGCACCCCGGAAGGGGAGTGAAAKAGATCCTGAAACCGTGTGCCTACAAGTAGTTAGAGCCCGTTAATGGGTGATAGCGTGCCTTTTGTAGAATGAACCGGCGAGTTACGATTACGTGCGAGGTTAAGCTTTAGAAGGCGGAGCCGCAGCGAAAGCGAGTCTGAATAGGGCGAATTAGTACGTGGTCGTAGACCCGAAACCAGGTGATCTACCCATGTCCAGGGTGAAGGTGAGGTAACACTTACTGGAGGCCCGAACCCACGCACGTTGAAAAGTGCGGGGATGAGGTGTGGGTAGCGGAGAAATTCCAATCGAACTTGGAGATAGCTGGTTCTCTCCGAAATAGCTTTAGGGCTAGCCTCGTGATGAGAATACTGGAGGTAGAGCACTGTTTGGACTAGGGGGCCATCCCGGTTTACCGAATTCAGACAAACTCCGAATGCCAGATATTTATACACGGGAGTCAGACTGCGAGTGATAAGATCCGTAGTCAAAAGGGAAACAGCCCAGACCACCAGCTAAGGTCCCAAAGTAATCGTTAAGTGGAAAAGGATGTGGCGTTGCACAGACAACCAGGATGTTGGCTTAGAAGCAGCCATCATTTAAAGAGTGCGTAATAGCTCACTGGTCGAGTGACGCTGCGCCGAAAATGTATCGGGGCTAAACGATTCACCGAAGCTGTGGATTGACATCTACGATGTCAGTGGTAGGAGAGCGTTCTAAGTGCGTTGAAGTCAGACCGGAAGGACTGGTGGAGCGCTTAGAAGTGAGAATGCCGGTATGAGTAGCGAAAGACGGGTGAGAATCCCGTCCACCGTATGACTAAGGTTTCCTGAGGAAGGCTCGTCCGCTCAGGGTTAGTCGGGACCTAAGCCGAGGCCGATAGGCGTAGGCGATGGACAACAGGTTGATATTCCTGTACCACCTCCTCACCGTTTGAGAAATGGGGGGACGCAGTAGGATAGGGTAAGCGCGCTGTTGGATATGCGCGTCCAAGCAGTAAGGCGTGTGTGTAGGCAAATCCGCACACTRTAACGTTGAGCTGTGATGGCGAGTCCGTATGGACGAAGTTCCTGATTTCACACTGCCAAGAAAAGCCTCTATCGAGGTGAGAGGTGCCCGTACCGCAAACCGACACAGGTAGTCGAGGAGAGAATCCTAAGGTGTGCGAGAGAACTCTCGTTAAGGAACTCGGCAAAATGACCCCGTAACTTCGGGAGAAGGGGTGCTCTTGAGCGTGCAAGCGCATGAGAGCCGCAGTGAATAGGCCCAGGCGACTGTTTAGCAAAAACACAGGTCTCTGCAAAACCGTAAGGTGACGTATAGGGGCTGACGCCTGCCCGGTGCTGGAAGGTTAAGAGGAGTGGTTAGCGCAAGCGAAGCTGCGAATTGAAGCCCCAGTAAACGGCGGCCGTAACTATAACGGTCCTAAGGTAGCGAAATTCCTTGTCGGGTAAGTTCCGACCCGCACGAAAGGCGTAACGATCTGGGCACTGTCTCAACGAGAGACTCGGTGAAATTATAGTACCTGTGAAGATGCAGGTTACCCGCGACAGGACGGAAAGACCCCGTGGAGCTTTACTGTAGCCTGATATTGAATTTTGGTACAACTTGTACAGGATAGGTAGGAGCCAGAGATCTCGGAGCGCCAGCTTCGAAGGAGGCGTCGGTGGGATACTACCCTGGTTGTATTGAAATTCTAACCCATGCCCCTTAGCGGGGCAGGAGACAGTGTCAGGCGGACAGTTTGACTGGGGCGGTCGCCTCCTAAAAGGTAACGGAGGCGCCCAAAGGTTCCCTCAGAATGGTTGGAAATCATTCGTAGAGTGTAAAGGCAYAAGGGAGCTTGACTGCGAGACCTACAAGTCGAGCAGGGTCGAAAGACGGGCTTAGTGATCCGGTGGTTCCGCATGGAAGGGCCATCGCTCAACGGATAAAAGCTACCCCGGGGATAACAGGCTTATCTCCCCCAAGAGTCCACATCGACGGGGAGGTTTGGCACCTCGATGTCGGCTCATCGCATCCTGGGGCTGTAGTCGGTCCCAAGGGTTGGGCTGTTCGCCCATTAAAGCGGTACGCGAGCTGGGTTCAGAACGTCGTGAGACAGTTCGGTCCCTATCCGTCGTGGGCGTAGGAAATTTGAGAGGAGCTGTCCTTAGTACGAGAGGACCGGGATGGACACACCGCTGGTGTACCAGTTGTCTTGCCAAAGGCATCGCTGGGTAGCTATGTGTGGACGGGATAAGTGCTGAAAGCATCTAAGCATGAAGCCCCCCTCAAGATGAGATTTCCCATTACGCAAGTAAGTAAGATCCCTCAAAGACGATGAGGTAGATAGGTTCGAGGTGGAAGTGTGGTGACACATGGAGCTGACGAATACTAATCGATCGAGGACTTAACCAAAA
>NZ_JBFTHS010000113.1:0-3604 GCF_056394365.1 Lysinibacillus sp. 10T31 | reverse complement strand
GAATGCATATGGCTTTCGACGCTTCGATCACTTTCGAGCAAAAATCTTATTAAATTTAAAGTATAAAGATATCGGGGTTCATCTGGGTTAACGTGCTAAAAGATCACATCACCCCAACATTTGACTTAGAACCAGAATGCGAAGGGTGTAGCCAAATGAGTTAGTATTAGATGAATGTCGGGTGGCGATAGCCAAAATATGTTGAATTCTATATCCAGAATTCAAGCATGGTTGTTTGTTACGTAAAACCGGTTTGATGGTTAATCCGGTTTGCGACTTCCGAAAGGTATAGGGGAACGACACCAGCATGAAAACCAAGTATCAAATAAGAAAACAAGACTGCTATATCATACGAAATCCGTATCAACCGTAGGGACTACGGGGTAGCCTTCTGAAAAAATTAGCGGTTACGCTGGAGTTCGTAGAAATCTCATACTTCAAGCGTTAGCTAAGTGTGGGAAGTTTAAGCGTAATATTAATATATTTTAAAAAAACAAGAAGCTATAAAATAATAGCTTCTTGTTTTTTTAAAAGCCAATAATTCATTTTATAAAAGAAAAATTAAATAGATAATAAAATATACCTAAAGTTTTATAGATTTGAAATAATATAATTTAAGTTTTAGGGATATTAATACCTATACTTTTTGAATGAGAAAAAAATGGATTTTATGGATACTTTATATTAGAATTAAAGCTGTTGTTTTTCTATAACTATCTAAAATGAGTATTTAATAACAAAAATGGATATTAATTTTAAGATGATTAAATAGGAGTGTAAAAGTTGATAATTCTAGATAAACCTTATGTTTCTGAACTATTAGTAGATACTGTTAGAAGGCTTCAAATTCCTGCTGTTAGTTTAAATGATGTTTTTATTCCTAATGAATGTGATATAGATTTTAAAAAGATAGAGGATTTATTAATAGAATTAGAGAATGGAAATAGTCCTGTTTTATTCAACTCTGAAAATGGACTCAATATTTTATCAAGATATACACCTAATAATTATTTAACTACTGTTATAGATATATTGAAAAATAAGGTTACATTTAGGAAGGTAATGAGTGGACAGTATGAAGATTTCTTTTTCCAGGAAGTCTTACTAAGAGATTTAGAAGAAATAGATGTAGGTACACTTCCATTTCCTGTGATTGTCAAGCCTGCAATGGGAAATTCAAGTATAGGTATACATCGTATAGATCAATTAGAAGAATACTATGAAACGATAAAACAACTTAAAAAGGAAATGGATGCTGCAAGTTCAGCATATCCGCGGGAAGTTATTAATAATCAGTCATTTATCATAGAGAAATTTATTGAAGGTGATGAATATGCTATTGATGCATATTTTTCACAGGATGGAAAACCAATTATTTTAAATTTATTTAAAAGAATGCTTAGACATGAAAAAGATATGAGCAATCGGATATATTATACAAGCAAGGAAGTATTGAACGAATCTTTGATTAAAATAAATACATTCTTAAATACTATCTCATCATTTTTCGCTTTGAAATTGACACCCATACATATTGAAATACGTATTGATAAACATGGGAAAATTGTTCCAATTAAAGTGAATCCATTAAGATTTTCGGAGATCTGTACAAATGAGCTTGGTGTTTATGCTTATGGGATAAACACATGCGAGTACTTTTTTAAACAACAAAAGCCAGATTGGGAAAGTATAGTGAATGATATGGATAATTCAATTTATAGTTACTGTTGTGCAAAAATAAATACGACTGTGGATTACAACGAAGTAGAATTTATTAATCACAAAGCGTTTAAAGAAAATTTCAGTGAAATTTTAGAGTATCGAAAAATGAACATTATTGATAATTCAACTTTTGCGGTCGTTTTTCATAAAGCACCTGACTTAGAGGAAAACATGCGATTATTAAATGTAGATCTGAATCAATTCATTATGTTTAAGGATTTAGCATTCGTTTAATTTCTTTCAGCAAATGTTTTGGTGCGTCAGCTACAACTATTTTCTGTAGCGAAAGCGAAGCGACAGACCTCTATAGGTGGAGAGATGAATGCGGATTTAAGTTATTTTCCAGCAATTGTACAACCATCCGCTGGCCTAAAGCCTCCGGACGCAATTATGTTGAGTCATAATGGATTTATATTAAATAAAAACAATTAGGGAGTTATCTGTGGTGAAATCCATTGTTTGTCTATAACTATTAGCTGTCAGAAGTAAAAAAAGGAGTAGGCTCTTTTATACAGTGCTTAATCCTTTTTTTATTGAATAGATACAATTTGAAAGAGCTGTAGAGATTCGACATAAACCTATATTTTTAGTTCTAATTGTTGTTACTAATTCTTATAATGTAAAGATTACTTGAAAAAGGAGAGGGAATTTTGTGGATTGATGGTGTTTTTTCTGGTGGCGGTTTGAAGGGGTTTGCACTTGTTGGGGCGTATCAAGTACTAGAAGCTGAAAATTTTCGCTTTAAACGGGTAGCTGGAACGAGTGCTGGGGCCATATTAGCTACTTTTATTGCTGCAGGGTATAGCGGAAAAGAAATCCAAACTATGTTGGAAGAGTTGGATGTACCTTCATTACTAGATCCAAGGAAAACAATCTTACCATTCCCGTTTATGAAGTGGGTTAATGTGTATCACCATTTAGGTTTATATAAAGGAAAAGCATTAGAAAAATGGTTTTTTCAGAAATTGGCTGCAAAAGGCGTTTATACATTCGGAGATTTACCTAGAGATTCTTTAAAATTAGTGGCTTCAGATTTAACAAATGGCAGAATGATCGTTTTACCAGACGATTTACAAAAATATCATATTGAAGCAAGCAATTTTTCTGTATCAAGTGCTTTACGTATGAGCTGTGGTATACCTTTTTTCTTTGAACCTGTTACATTAAAAACAGGAAAAGGAGATTCAGTCATTGTAGATGGCGGCGTATTAAGTAATTTTCCGTTATGGGTATTTGATGATAAAGCAGGACGTAAAGTGCGACCGATTATAGGGCTAAAATTGAGTAGACGTAGAGAAGAACAACATCCACATGAAATTAAAAACGGATTAAATTTATTTGAAGCTTTATTTTCTACTATGAAAGATGCTCATGATGAAAGGTATATCTCAAGACGGCATGAACGAGATATTATTTTTATTCCCGTCGATGACTATAGCGCCACACAATTTGATTTAGATGAAGAGACTAAAGAAACGCTTTTAGAAATAGGAAGAAACCGTACTATTCAATTTTTAAAATCATGGCCAAGGTTTAAGTTATAATACTTTTAAGAAAACGAATAAAACTATTGACGTTCTATGAAGTGGGTGGTATTATATAAAAGTTGCTGTTGAACATACAGCTAGTACAATATAAAAATAAAATAACTGTTTGACATTCTGTGTGAAACATGTTATTATATAAAAGTTAGCTCTTAACAAAGAGATAACGATTGTAAATGAACCTTGAAAACTGAACAAGCAAAACGTAATCAATAAAGTTTTTAGTAGCTAACCTTGAGTTGGTGAACGAAACAAAATTTTGGACATCAAACATGATGCCAGCAAAACAATTTGAGCTAATCAAATTTCTTTTTATGGAGAGTCTTTTTATGGAGAGT
>NZ_JBFTHS010000112.1:0-4269 GCF_056394365.1 Lysinibacillus sp. 10T31 | reverse complement strand
GTGCGAAAGCGAAGCGGCAGCAACAATGTTTTTTATCTGTGCGAAAGCGAAGCGGCAGCAACAATGTTTTTTATCTGTGCGAAAGCGAAGCGGCAGCAACAATGTTTTTTATCTGTGCGAAAGCGAAGCGACAGCAACAATGTTTTTTATCTGTGCGGAAGCGAAGCGGCAGCAACAATGTTTTTTATCTGTGCGGAAGCGAAGCGGCAGCAACAATGTTTTTATCTGTGCGAAAGCGAAGCGACAGCAACAATGTTTTTATCTGTGCGAAAGCGAAGCGACAGCAACAATGTTTTTTATCTGTGCGAAAGCGAAGCGGCAGCAACAATAGCGGAGAAAGCGGTTCGACGCTCGCCCATAGGAAAGCCGAATGACCTGGAACGGAAATTAACCTCTCGTTATGCCGAAGTTCACTGGTGTAATAAGTTTTTTAACAAAAGAAAGTCCAATAAACTCGAGGTTTATTGGACTTTTTCTTATTTTTGACGATATGGAAGAATTTCCGATACTGTCACGAATTCATAGCCTTGCCCTTGTAAATAAGCAAGTACAGCATCAAGACCATCAGCAGTCGATTGATGAATATCATGCATTAAAACAATAGCGTTATTGTGTAAATTATTTTTGACATTAGGTAGTAGCTGTTGTGCATTGCGATGCTTCCAATCTAATGTATCAATCGTCCACAAAACAACAGGAATTGGAATTTGAGCGTTAATAGCATCATTTGTTGCTCCATACGGTGGTCTAAATACAGTTGGCTTTTGATTAATGGCCTTCTCTATCTCCGCATCTGTAGATGTGTATTGATTTACTGCCGACTCTAGTGACAGTTTTGTTAATACAGGATGGTTCCATGAATGATTACCTATTTCATGTCCTCTTGCAAGTACGTCTCTTGCGATATCAGGGTAATATTGTACGCGACTACCAAGCATAAAGAAGGTAGCTTTTGCGTTATATTTATCGAGCGTATTTAAAATCTGTTCTGTTACCTTTGGATGTGGCCCATCATCAAAGGTTAAGGCGATACGTTTTTTGTTTGGATCTCCTATATCAGTTGGCTTTACCGGCTTTTCCATAGCAATCTGGAAATCAGAGGCTAACAACGGATTGATAAGTGACAGGGGAAGCTTCACAATTGGTGGACCAGCTGCTCCGCTAGCAATCTCATATTTATCAAAATAGAATTGTATTGAATTATCAACAATAGCAAAGCGGTTGAAGTTAGACCACTTCGGCTCAGTAGATTTTTTAAAATCATCCTTGAAGAGTTCATCCTTTAACTTAAGGTTTTGCTGTAAGTCATTACGTACATGAGTAGCTAATGCCGTTAAGTTGTTTTGATCGTTATTTAACAATGTTTCAATGGAAATTAGTTCACCAGTTTCATGATTGATGAAGAATGTTTTTGTTGAAACCTCGGGATTGGCTCCGCCTGTATACAACATTTTTGTTAGCACAAAGGAATAGTAATGCTTTTGATATGGGAAAGTTTCCAAACTAATATTAAGCTCACCCATTACCTCTTTATCTTTATTTTCATTCATAGATGACAGATAGTTATCTTTTGATTCCGTTATGTACTGTAATACAGCATCGTTAAAAGCTTTATTATCTGTTTCTGGATAGTGAATAGCAAAAGGAGTTCGCTTGTCATTAGAGACATCTGTTACAATACGTATACCTGGAAACGCAGAGCTTTCTGTGGATAATTTACTCTTTATTGAATCTGAAGTTGTCTCTTTAGAGGCACTAATTTTTTGAAACTTAAAATCATCCTTTGATAGGAAAATGACTAAAATAATAGTTGTTAATGTAATGATGAGGCCGATTAATAGGAAATCAATCATTGGGCCGCGTTTTTTTCTGCGTTCCGGCATTTTGATGGATACGCTCCTTTCCTTATTTATTTTTCTATACAATCAGACGTGTCAGTCATTGAAAAAGTTATACGAATCTATAAAGTTTTGCTATCAATTTATGGGAAGCCCATCTTCATGAATAAATTACCCATTTGCTTATCATTTCTAACTTATGAAAGCCAAAGTACTTTGGTTAAAAGTTAAAAAAATTTTTTTGTTGAGTTTTTATTTGCAGTTCGATACTATTGGCAAGGAACCTTTTAAAGGAGGCAGATAACTGTAATGGTTTTACATGAAGTGGATAATGAATTTACGATTGACTGTTTATTACTTGCAGGTAGAATTATGATTGAAAGTGGTGCAGAAACATACCGTGTGGAGGATACTATGCTACGCATGGCACATTCTCAAAATATGCTGGATGCGCAATGTTATGCCACACCTACAGGGATCATTTTTTCGTTGGGCAAGACACAGCCGACGAGAATCACATCAATTTCCAACAGATTAACAGATTTACAAAAAATAGCCTTGGTAAATTCAGTATCTCGGAGACTCACATCTCACATGATAACATTAGAAGAAGCTTATGACGAGCTAAAGTCGATACAAAAAACAAATTATTTTTTACCAATATATATTCAAGTCATATCAGCGGCTCTTGCGAGTGGTTGTTTCCTTATAATGTTTAAAGGGGGATGGTCTGATTTCCTTTTTGCCTGTTTGGCAGGGGGGTTAGGCTTCCTAGTGCTTTTATTGATAAATGACTTAACAAAAGTGAAATTTTTTTCAGAATTTACAGCCTCATTAGTAGTAGGATCTATTGCAGTCTTTTCAGTGAAATATGGCCATGGTACGGAAATAGATAAAATTATAATTAGCTCCGTTATGCCACTGGTACCAGGTATTTTGATTACGAATGCAGTTCGGGATTTAATGGCAGGTCATTTTATGTCAGGGATGGCAAAGGGCGTAGAGGCCTTTTTAACAGCTTTTGCAATTGGTGCTGCTATTGCCGTCACTCTATCGTTTTAGGAGGCAGTTGACATGGATTATATCGTACAGTTAATTCTTAGTTTTTTTGCGACTGCAGGTATCGCAATTATTTTTAATGTACCTAGAAGAACCTTAATTTATTGTGGTTTTGTTGGGGTTGTAGGCTGGATGATTTACTTCATCCTAACAGAACATGGCATGAATATAGTAAATGCCTCATTCTTTAGCTCTTTCATAATTGCTATCGTTTCCCATTTGTATGCTCGGCGCTTCAAAATGCCAATGATTATTTTTATTGTCGGTGGTATTATCCCGTTAGTTCCGGGAGGTATGGCTTATAATGCAATGAGAAATGTTGTAGAGGATGATTATGTACAAGGGCTACAGTATGGATTAAAGGCATTTTTAATTACAGGTGCCATCGTTATAGGACTTGTATTTGCAGAGGTGCTTATACAGCTTATTTTCCGTTCTGTACGTACCAGTAAGGCGACATTCCAAAAGGTCTACAAGAAATAAGACTTTACATCAAGTGTAAGAGGCAGCACGGCGGATAAAAAAAGAAGAGGCTGGAAAATAAGTATATTTTCAAAGCGAAATTAATAAAATTAATATCAGAAAAGCGCGCAAAATCAACGTTTTTAAGTTGAGTTTGCGCGCTTTTTAGGTTGCAATCAGTTAGCGCCTACATAACTTAGCGAAAATTGCAAGTAAATCGATAATCAATATTTGTTCAAAAACCAGCAAATGTTGAATTGCTTGCTTTTGTGAAAATGGTTAGTGTTGATAATTACAAAGGTAGATGTCTACTGTTTTTTAATATGGTGAAAGGAGATATCTAAATGAAAAAAGCAAGTTTACTTTTAATAATCATCCTTTTAGTATTTTCTCAATTATCATTGGGTAATGCAATCAGTAATAGTGAAAATAGTAGTGAAGATTCTAGCCTGAGTGATGATGGCAAATTGCAACTAGATGATAAAGATAAAGATAAAAATTCGCTAAATAGTAATACAGAAGAAGATAAAGAACCATCGATTCCTACGGAGGATGATAAAGAAGATAAAGATAAAAATTCACTAAATAGTAATACAGAAGAAGATAAAGAACCATCGATTCCTACGGAGGATGATAAAGAAGATAATGATAATAATTCATTAAATAGTAATACAGAAGATGATCTAAATAGCGATATAGAAGACGATGAAGCATCGACTATTGCGGAGGATGAAGATACCTCTTTGAACGCAGAAAAGAAGGCTAGTGTACCCAATGGTGCCGATAATTTTGTCTATAGAGAAAGATTTATTGGTATTCCAGGTATCAGTATTACAGGATGGAAAGGAGATCAAACTCCACAGGATGTTGTTATCCCTGATATGATCGAGGGTCTACCGGTTATAGAAAT
>NZ_JBFTHS010000111.1:0-4432 GCF_056394365.1 Lysinibacillus sp. 10T31 | reverse complement strand
AAGCGATTGAGGATTATATCCAGTTTTACAATAACGATAGATACCAAGAACGATTAAACGGCTTAAGCCCATTAGAATACAGGGCTAAAGCCGCTTAAAAGCTTTTTATTATTTCCACTGTCTACTTGACAGGGAGCAGTTCAATTTTTCGAGGTGATTTTTTTATGGATACTTGAAGTTTAGCTTGTGAAAAATTTTACTTAAACTCCCATGAAAGAACTTAATCATCTTTCATTTTCTGTGGTGAAGTGCTGATTTTTGCACTTCATGGATGGCTAACGGGGCAGTTTAGTTGAAGAGTGTTGTTTAACTTGTTGTTCAACAATCGGGCCAGATTGTTGAAGAATGACGAAGTTTAAAGGGATTACAAAAGAGCAATTAAACTATTAGAAAAGTTTGAAGCTATTTATATAGCTTCATTTTTATTTTCGGTAAACTAAAATAATTAGTGGGAATTTTTTTATAATATGTAAACTTTTCTTTGAGTTCTGCGTTGTATAGTCAGAAGGGAGGCAGACATGGCAAAGCAATCAATGAATGAACTTTTGCAGCAAGTAGGAACCATGTTATACCGTTATTTGAGAAAGCGTGGATTAGCCCACGAGGATGCAGAAGATATCGTCCAAGATACATGTTATAAATTTTTATTACATAAAAATGGAATTCATTCAGATAAAGTAATGAGCTGGTTATATCGTGTAGCAACCAATCAATTTTATGATCTCAAGAGAAAAGAAAAACGTCATCCATCAACAGAATTAGAAGAAGCTCAATTGACTTCATTGATTCACATTCCTGAGATACAGATGCTAAAAAAAGAAAAATTAAAGGACATTCAGAACACGCTCGAAACGCTATCCATCTTGCATCAGGAATTATTAATCCTGAAATATGAGCTGGGATTATCGTATAAGGAAATTTCAGCCTTAATGAATAAGAATGAAAACACACTAAAAACGCATGTCAGACGTGCTAGGGAAGAATTTACTGAACGATTCAAGGGGGATATTCATGATGAATAAAGAAGAAAATGAATTTTTGTTTGATGATAAACAAACGAAAAAAATAATGAGAAAGGCAAGGTTTTGGTCAACGGTCAAAATGATTGGGATTACATTGACCGTTACCCCCATTGTGCTAATAGCATTATGGTATGGGCTGAGGACTTTATCGTTAAATAGTGCGCAAAAAGTAATGGATGACATTCATTTATTTAACGAAATAAGTGCTCCCAATGTTCAAATTAGTAATCAGGTTTATGACGATAATTTGCTCGGAGGGAAAATAACAACAGCAACCTATAAGGTGCTTGGAGATCAGCATCGGCCATATATTTGGAAGCCTATCAAAAGCGATTATAATCTATTTGGAAAGCTTACACGAACTGACATTTCTAGTTCCATTCAAATAGAAGGTTCAGAATCATTGGCCGAAACACACCAATTCGAACGGTTTAATGACTATACAGGCGATCGGGAAATGTTTTTTTATCATCCTAAGATTTCATACGATGTATATAAAGATAAAATCAGTGAACTTAATCAATTGGATAAAAATACTTTAGTGGAATTAGCAATCTCTTTTGATAATGCTTATAGTTTTGATGAAATTAAAAGGAAACTACCTTCTGAAGTGCAAGTAGATTGGTGGTGGGTGGATGCCTATACAGATGATACACTAGATTATTTTAAGCAAGGACAGAATACTATTTCAGCCAATGACCCATACATTTACGGCTTCCAATCAGAGCAATCCAAACCAAAACCCCGACGCTCTTCAAACGACGAGGTTGAGACCTTTATTCGAAACATTGAGCTTCTTCGTAAAAGCAAGAACTTCGAGTGGGAAACAAACCAGGTTTATCAAGCTTTAATAGGGGAAAATGAAACCCTGGAGAAAAGTGATGTGAAAATAACCGGGGCGGTAGTAACTGGTACACCAGAGCAATTGCAGTCATTACAAGGACAAACATACATTAAAGCATCTATTTTTGGCGTAATATCTAATCGAAAATAGGGAACTTGAAAGGCAATAAAATAGCTTTACTATAAAAATTGCATTCAACAATCGAGCGCTATTCTTGAATAAGGATAAGCGCTTATTTTCAGTCAAGGACCAGGTTGTTGAATAACATGTTAATTTGTATAGTGAAGATTGTGAAGAATTTCACTTAAACTCTCATGAAAGAACTTAATCATCTTTCATTTTCTGTGGTGAAGTGCTGATTTTTGCACTTCATGGATGGCTAACGGGTGCTTTAATTGAACAAAGAAACATTAATAATCAATCTTTTTTATAGAAAACAGTTATTAAGTATAAAAGAAGCTGTCATTTTGATCAACCTCAAAACGACAGCTTTTTATATGCAGTAAATTAAGGTTTTGAGTGGTTTCTAAACAAACTTTATTCTAAACCAACGCTAGGGTACTACTTAGTTGTGTGCAGACAATCATTAGAAATCTTTTRTTATTATTAATCTACGTTATATATTTGCACACAAAAATATTTATTCCTATACCTTTGAACTAGCTTTAWTCTTTTTTCGATGTCGTTGCACTTTTGCTATGGTACCGCATGATCTCCCTTTTGGTTCGGATGCATACATCCCACACCAACGCTTACTTCCATTTCGAGAATTATCATAAAAAAMCCATYTRCAATCTGGACATGCTTTAAGACGTTTCCACTGACTTAAGGAGATGCTCTTAACAATTATAATCAAAATTCCACTAAAAAAGTCATGTTTTTTAATAGCATTATATTGAATATTATCRACATCTAAAATAGATACATTTATRGGATAACTTGTTAACCACTTGGATAAATTATCAACATTATTTGTTTCTAATGACATGCGAACATCTTTCCGAAATCGATGCACATCCTCTAACTTACCAGAAAATTTAATACMACTAAAATTCTTTGATATAAAATTTTCAATATCTTCTTCACAATTTAAATGATCTAATGGTTTACGTGTATCATTTGGAATCTCCCAAGTATTTAAGAAACTACGGACAATTTCTAGCTCTCCTGGTGCTACTTGATTATTAATCAATCCTGCTCACCTCTTAATTTTTAACATTGACTTTATTATACAATCATTGGTAACATAACGAAAGAATATGTTAACCATYAAAYTTTTAAGAAGGTTAACRAAATTGAATGATAGTTATACTTTTGAGGTGAAAATTTTGTTTTTACTCAATATTCAAAAATACACATTAGAACAATACAGGATATTACATAATGGAACTAAATGTTGCAGTAAATTTAGAAGGAAAGGAGTAACAATAAATGATTAATACAAGAATTCCTGTTCCYATCAAGATATTACTTACAGCTGTGTTATTTATGAATACAGGAAGTTTTATGATCATGCCTTTTTTAGCACTGCATTTAACAAACGATCTCCACTTTTCCTCTTTGGAAGTGGGGACTATTTTAACTACAATCCTCGTTTCGCAGCGTGGGCTACCAGTATTTACAGGTTTTATAGGTGATCGTGTAAGTCATACAGTAAATGTAATTTTAGGAGTGATGGTAAGAGCATTAGGATTTGGGGCATTTGTTTTTGCTAATAGTTTTTGGTCTGTGGCTATTGCAGCATTCTTAATTGGCTTTGGAGGAGCATTATTTGATCCTTCTGTGACTGCTTTCTTTACATCACAAAAAGAAACAATTCGAAAAAAAATATTTACTTACTTTAACCAAATGCTTAACACAGGAGTGATTATAGGTCCGTTAGTTGGAGCATTATTGGTAAAATTTGATCCAGTATATCCATTTACTATCGCAGGTATTGCAATGTTAGTTTTATCTTTTATTCTTTTTATCTATCGCAGTAAATATCCTARAACTATTAAGGATAACCAAAAAGTATTATTAAGTTTGAAAGCAGCTATTTCAAATAAATTGTTTGTATTATTTATATGTATAATGCCTTTGTTTTGGATCATGTTTGCTCAATTAAATATTTCATTTCCAATTAAAGCATATGATTTATCYGGTGATAAACAATTAGTGAGTTCCATTTTCATAATAAATGGGATTTCAGGATTACTCTTAATGTTTTTATTAAGAAAATTATTTATTAATCAAGATCCTATGATTATGGTGAAACTTGGTGTCTTGATTATGGGAGTAGCAATCGGGATGATTCCTCTCATGTCATCTATTTATTGGATGCTATTTTGTATTTTTCTTTATACGTTAGGAGAAACACTTGTACTRCCAGGAGCTGAAATGACGGTAGCACAATTTAGCGCTAACAAACCAGCAGGTTTGTATTTCGGAATGTTTCAAGCCTGTTGGGCTTTTGGAGGTTCTTTAGGAAACTATCTTGGAGCTTGGTTAAATAAATTCAACCATATTTCCGGGTGTTGGTTAATATTTTTAGCGATAGGGGTTTTGGCTTCAATTTTATTTAATA
>NZ_JBFTHS010000110.1:0-4596 GCF_056394365.1 Lysinibacillus sp. 10T31 | reverse complement strand
TATCAGCCAACAAGTCTTCCAGTTATTGAAATAGCAAGCGCCGTATATAGAATTGAAGATGAAAAAATAGCAGAATATTGGATTCAAATTGATCGTGCGGGTATTGAAAAACAACTCAACCGCAATAAGAGTAATTAACATCTTTCGGGATGTTTACTTTTCTGAAAATGAAAAGTGTTTAGAAGCCATTTTAAAGTTCTCCGAGTCTTATAATCTTACTCCGCCACTATCAAAAGATTTTGGTGAGTGGTGGAGAAGAGCAGTTAATGAAATGACGAATAGAGATCTTCAATTATACTTTTTTGCTATCCGAGGTGCATTAAACAATGGACTAGGCTCTCGAAAAATAGTTTCTAAAATGTTTTCTGAACGAGAAAGACGTAAATCAGAGATAGACCAATCACTTTTCGTAATATAAATTATGTCTAACACTCTCGCTTGAGGGTGTTTTTAATTGAAAAGATTGCAATGAATGCAGATGAAAAAATAAAAGAAAACCATTTATTTAATTTGAATGACTATTTTTTATTTACTGGTACAACTACTGTAACTTTTTCGCCAATAAATTTGTTATCTTTTGAAGCACTATCAAAAACAAATTTTAATTCTTTGACACCTTCTAAACCTTCTTTTCCTAAATCAAAAATAACTTCACCTTTTTGTATTACTTTGCCAATAAATTCGGACTCGAAATGAGAAATTTCAACAATAGAATTGATTTGACGTTTTGTATCGGTAGTCATTTTCGCTGAATTTGGATAAAAACTTAAAGTATCATTAGATAAATTTTCTCCTGTTATAGATAGGATAAGTACATTTGTTTCGGCATCTGTATCAATCATTTTTGGATCACGCGCAACCAGTTTAGCTGTTTTCATGCCATCAATTGAAAATTCAACATCAGCACTTTTATACTTTTCAGTTGGTGCTTCATATAAATCAGTGATTGTATATGTACCTGCAAAATCATCTATTACTACATCACCAACATTCGCTTCTGTTAAATTATCTGCTTTATTGGCTTTACTTTCGTCTTTTATTTTAATGTCAGTAGAACCTGTTACAGCTTTTTCTAGTGAAGCCGCATACTTAGCAAATTCACTATCTTCCATATCGCCATTCATTTGTAATAAAAACTTTCCACTTTGATGAGTATGAGAATAAAACATAGGCCCTGAATTTCCTAATTCATCATAATAACTCTTTGCTTTTTTCAGATTTTCTTCATTATCGAATAAAAATATTCGTCCACCTGAATCATTACCAAGAGAAGGGATTAAAATTCTTTTTCCTTCTTTTCGGATATTTCCAAATTCATCATTTGGTAAGTCTGAAACTTCTCCTAGTTCTAGACCATCATCTTTAAAATGTTTAATTACATCATCTGTTGTTTTTGCTTGTACTTTTTGATGTTCTTCAGTTTTAGCACCATTCTCTTTTGGGTTATCTTCCTTTGATGAATCTGTTCCACATCCAGCCAATCCTAAACTTAAAACTAATGCTGCATTAAAAATTAATTTTTTTTTCATTTGTAAATCCTCCCTTTATATTACCATTCTAGGGAATTTGGAGGGAAAAGTACATATAAAAAAACAGACAACTGTGATGAACTGCCCCGTAAAAGTTAGATTGGTGTCTAACTTTTACGGGGCAGTTCATGATTAGTTGTCTGTTTTATCCGTTTCTATTCTGTTTAATTCATATGCCTTACAAGCCTCTTCCTTGTGCAAAGCCACATTTCTAAAATTGGTTAAACGAGCGTGATAGTCGGTATATTGGCAACATAAAATTGAGCTGTGAGATTTTATAATCGGGAGTATTTTAGCGAATTATTTAATAAAACTGTTGATTAATAGTAATCAAGAAAGCCACGTGTAGTAGGGTATGTTGTGCGGTGAAAAGAAAAAGGTCATTCTGTGAAAATTGTATAGGGAAAGTTATCCAGTAAAATTTATATGAGATAATATAAAAAAAGGTATAGAAATATTGGAGGAATAGTGAATGAAAAAGAACACAGAATACGGTTTTGTAGCTTTAGCAAAAGAGGAAAAGTTCATAATGAAAAGATTAAATGAATTTTTAGAACGTTATAATCGTATGTTTTCAAAAAGTAAAAACAAAGATTTACTCAAAGCAAGACTCCCGTTTATTTATAAACACTTTTATTTTAATTTAAATAAAGAAATGGGAGTATATATGGAGTTATATCCTAATCAAGATAATGAAGGGAAGTATAAATACTTAGAGTATAAAAATGTTGGATGGATATTAAAAGTTCGTATTCTTAATCATTTTCCTGGATATGAAAAAGGGAAAACTGAAGATTATATAAAAAATATTTTAGATGTAATTGGATTAGATTGTGTAACTTTATATGCCACTGATGTTGATGATTAATAAAACAAGTGGTTGTGAATAAGCGTCTAAAAGTAATAGGCAACTTTAGTTGAATAAGCCATAAAAGACCACCATATGATGGTCTTATTGTAAAAAAAGTGACCGACTTAACCGACTAAAAAACGACCGAAGAAAGATTATTAAAGATTTTCTTGTAACTTTATTGATTATTAATATTGATATTATAAAAAGTCTCTCATTTGAAAAATAAAAAAATGAGTGACTCTTTATTCATTCTTAAGAAAATTTCAGTCTCTGAAAGCATTTATTAATGCTTTTAAAAAGCAACCAAAGTAACAAAAAAGCAACCAAAATTCCAATTGATCATTATACGGAAATCTATGATTTCTTGAATTTTTCCCACTACAATGTAATCTATATCGATTATTCGTACACTTCCAATTGTTTTAGGAGGCGTTAATTCAAAATCTTGCTTTCGATCACTTTTCGCATAATTTGCCTTATTAATACGAATTGTTTTGTTGACCAAATCTACATCCTCTTGTTTTAATGCTAAAGCTTCACTCGGACGCATAACAGTAAAGGCAATTGTATAAATAATAGCACGGTAAACTATATTGGGATATTTATACTTCTCTTAGAAACTCTTTTAATTCCTCTGATTCTAAAAATAATTGTTCAACATCTTGGCCGTGTACTTGTTCTAATGTCATTTTCTTTTTGGGTACAAATGCTCCATCTACTGGATTAAATTCAATTAAACCGATTTCCTTTGCATAAGCGAACATCATCTTTGCTGCGTTTTGAATTCCTCGTAGAGTAAAATAAGCACATTCATTTTCAAATAAGTTATTAATTACTCCCTGATAACGAACCGTACTAATATTAATAATTTTATCGTTCGCTAAATATTTATTTAGAACAGATAAACAGTATTCTCTATATTTGACTGTAGTTTCTTTATTCCCTTTTAGACGATAGATATTCAACCATTGATTGCTAAACTCTGCAAAACGTATCTCTGGATTAAATGTAGATTGATGTTTTAGAGCTGCTATACCTTTCTTTACTTTTTCCTCTGCCTCTTTTTTGGTTTTCCCACGTCTAGTTATTTGTCTACGTTTGCCTGTAATAGGGTGATGAGGGCCTTCTCCAATACATCGACAAGTATGCTTGTCGATTCTCTCACAAAACATAAATTCACCTCTAATAAACTGTTACTCTTATCTTCCCATAGAAGCCGGTAAATTCATTGTTTCTCGCCGTTACAATATGAAACAAAGCGATGATTGTTTAAGTATTGTGTTAAACGCTTCAATGAAAATTCATATTCAACGTTAAACAATTCTTGAAGCTTCATACTGTTTGGGGCATATAATCATGATTAAAAAAACTGTTTCAAAATAAGTAAAAGAAAAAGCCGCAGCGTTTGCAGACGATACAGCAAACTAATGAACAATATGACGTTTTTGTTCAAAAAAATAAATCTGATAGAAATTCTCTATCAGACCCAAATTTTGAAAGCGATTATTGATATACATGCTAGAATCCCAAACTTTACAAATGGAATGGAAAGGATGAACGTTATTATATCCTCTAAAACTTTTAGAGCAAACATTAACAGCAAAACTACCGCAAATAATGGGATGATAACTGATAATGCATGAATCATGCCATCGTTGACAAAGATTGATTCGAACATATTTCACCAACTTTCTTTTCAACCAAATTATAGCATATTAGTAGATTTGAACTTCTTAACAATTAGTTTTCCTGCAATTAAGAGAAAATATAACTAAAAAAATCTAAAACACAATCTACAAGCGTTTCTCTATTACGGTAAATAATGAGTGAAATAACTGATGCTAAGCAAGTGATAGCAGATGATATTGAAGATATAGTGCCTACAGTAAGGTCATATAACGGTTTAGCAGCTATCATAAGTTCTTTTCCATAAGGGTCAGCACTATTATGCTTTTCCACAACATTATTAATTTGTGGTGTAGCTTCAGAAAAAGCAGCTTCAATTTTACTTGGAGTTACTAATGAAAGACCATGATCAACTATCAAATTAATGCCAACATATAATACTAAACCAGCTAATAGATTGTCAATAAAAATCTTTTAAATTAATAAACACTTCATGCTATACTAAAAAGCGCAACCCAAATAACCCTCCGAATTCAATTTGGAAGGTTTTTGTTGTATTTGAAAATGCTGTTACTACATAGTTTCTTG
>NZ_JBFTHS010000109.1:0-4622 GCF_056394365.1 Lysinibacillus sp. 10T31 | reverse complement strand
CAACGACCACGGTGTATCACTGACTGTCGCTCCCTCACGGGAAGCACTCATGGGAGATTCATCCTACTCAGGTTGCTGCACCAGCCTCTAATTTGATTGGCCGTAGAAAGGATGTTTCTAATGGAAGTCATCATTGAACGTGCATGTGGTATGGATATTCATAAGGATTCGATTACCGCATGTATTATGACACCAGAAGGCAAAGTGATTCAAAGCTTTTCTACTAAAACGGTTTTTTTATTGCAATTGATTGAAAGGATTAAAGAACACGGTTGTACTCACGTAGCTATGGAAAGTACAGGTGTATTTTGGAAGCCTATTGTAAACATACTCGAGGCTGAGAATATCGAATTTTTAGTTGTAAATGCCCAACATTTCAAAGCGGTTCCCGGTCGTAAGACTGATGTTAAAGATGCAGAATGGATCGCCAAGTTACTTCGTCATGGATTACTCAAAGCTAGTTTCATTCCAGATCGCACCCAACGTGAATTACGAGAATTAGTTCGGTATCGTCGGAGTATGATTGAAGAACGCGCGAGACAACATAACCGCATTCAAAAGGTACTCGAAGGTGCGAATATTAAACTTGGTTCTGTTGTATCAGATGTGATGGGAGTTTCCTCTCTTGATATGCTTCGTGCCATTGCCGAAGGTGAAGATGATCCAGAAAAGTTGGCTGGCTTCGCTAGACGTACAATGAAAAAGAAAAAAGCAGAGCTTGAACTCGCACTTCGTGGCTATATCCAACCACATCAACGACTAATGATTAAAACCATTCTTACTCATATTGATTTTCTGACTGCACAAATTGAATTGTTAAATCAAGAAGTAGCTTGCCGACTTTCTACACACCAAGAAGATATCGAAAGATTGGATTCTATTCCAGGGATCGCCACTCGAATGGCAGAACAAATCCTAGCTGAAATCGGAACTGATGTAAAAAAGCAATTTCCAAGTGCAGCACATCTCTGTTCTTGGGCAGGACTAGTACCTGGACACAACGAAAGTGCAGGTAAAAGGAAATCCTCTGCTATGAAGAAAGGCAATAAATATTTGAAAGCTGCTCTAATCGAAGCAGCTCATTCCGTCAGAGGATCTAAAACCTATCTAGGCGCATTATATAGACGGACTGCAGCCCGAAAGGGTAAAAAGCGAGCAGGCATATCTGTAGCTCATGCCATTTTACGAATTGCTTATTACCTTCTAACACGGAAAGAAATGTATGTAGACTTGGGCGAAGACTACTTTGATAAACAAAAAGAACAATCCATTATTCGATATTCTGTTCGGAGACTTGAAAGTTTGGGTTACAATGTGACCATCACTGAACTGGGTGCTTCTTAATATAATCTAAACCAGATCTCTATTTTAGGCGCTACCATTTTTTTGAATATAAAGGTCGCGTTTATTTTAGCATGGACTTTTTTAGTGCCAGAGATTTTATTTTCATGGGAGTTTAAGTACATTCTTTCACAAAGAACAATTCTAAGTCCTATTCTAAATTCTCATAATTTGTTTTATTTTTCCCAAATCAATACCGCTCGTTCTAAAATTGAATCCCAAGAATCTTTTCCAGCAGTAATTTTTTCAGTATCGAATTCTGCATAGTACACCGCATCCACGTTTTCACTTTCAGGAAGGTTAGAGGTATATTCTCGTTCATTATCTTCATTATTAAAAAGGTTTCTTGAAGGCGAATCGGCAATTGTTTTTTTGTAAAAAATAAAACTCACATTCTTTTTTTCTCCATCAATTTCAAGGGGCATAGGATGTGTTTCGTGAACTCCTGAATAACCTTTACCATAATAATGAGAAACCAGTTTATTATCATTTTGCTTTTCAATTTTGATTAGATTCTTTGAATACGGAATAACAGTTTCATAATAAACAACATAAGCAAACACTCCATATAAAATAAAAGCCGTTGCTAAAGCAGAAATGATAGAAATTTTCAATTTTTTATTACGCCATTTTTTATTAATCTTTTTAAAAATAGGGGCCTTATTTTCTGCTGGAATAAACAGTTCACGTCTCATTGCTTCAAATTCTTTTTGACATTTTTCACAATGCAATAAATGCTCCTCTATCATTTCTTTTGTATCTTGGCTAACTACCTCATCTATATAGAGAGGTAAAACATCCTGTATAATTGTACATTTAGTTTCTCTCATATTCCATCTCCTCCATATAATCGATAATTTGTTTCCTAGCTCTATAAAAAGTCACCCTTGCCCATCCAGCGCTTTTCCCAAAGAGACGCCCTATTTTCTCAAAAGGCAATTCACCAAAGGTACGGAGTGAAAAGACTTCCTTATATGGTTCATTCATCGAGTGAAGAAACTGATGAACTGTGAAGGCATCTTCCTCATTCATCAAGTGCTTTACAATTTGAACTCCTGTCATTGCTGCTTCTTTTTCTTCTAAATCGATTTGCTTCTTCTTTTTTTTGTAGTGCGAGAAGTATGTATTTTTTGCAATTGTAAAAAGCCAAGCTCGAATATCTTTAGAACCATCGAAATTTTCAATTGCCTTCATCGCTTTTAAAAAAGCTTCTTGCGTAATTTCTTCAGCTATACTTTCATCATTGCTTAAAGATTTGATATATAAATAAACTTCTTGAAAGTAATCGCGATAGATCTCCTCAAAGTCCATTCTTTTCACCTCCCTCACTTATATAACTCCTAGAATTTAATTTCGTTACAAAAATTTAGAACTTATTTACACTTAGAGCCAAATATATTTTCTCAAGCACCAATCTCTAACTAATCTAGGTTCACCATAATGTAGATATTTCTCATCAAAAAAATAAGCATATTCAAAAGAATATACCTGTATCATTTATTAACAATAACACTACTCGCTTTTGATATGATTCACCGCGACTAATATTAAATTCATTCCTAAAAACAGAATTTCTTATTGAACTAAACTCCCTCTATAAACATTGATGCATCAACGGTTTCCATCACTTCGTGATGAAGAAAAAATAATTTTTCACTTCATTTAAAAACAGTGTTTTGAATTTATTGTTTTATTTTACAAGTTAGCTGTACGCTTCGCTAAAACTAATGGAAATCATTAGCTTTTTTATCCACTATGTGATGCACAATGGATCTCTGCGATACTTATGACGACGTACCCTCCCATGTCTCTTAGCGTCATTTGCGCTTACATTCCTTCGTTCGGTCTATTCATAAGGCAGAGGCCTGCTATGCTGCTCCGGAGACTCATAGTCTGAGTTTAGTTATTTTGCTGGCTTCTCCGTGTCATCCTTTTTTTTTAGTTCGATGAAGAATTGATTACGCTGCCTCTACGAGACAGTAGAGGTCATTCATCATATGTTGCTCGTTAAAAAAGACTTTCTTTTTGCATATGCCATGTAATACCTTCAGTAATTTACCACAGAGTATCACCATTGACTGCTTTCCCCGTAAGGGATTTTGTTGTCGTGTTATGTAGTATTCATGAAGCTGTTTAAACGCTTCGTTATGACGAATTAGCGGTACTATTACTTTGAATAAGGTGTTTCTGAGCTTCTTTCGTCCTCGTTTAGATATATGTTTTTGTCCCTTAAGTTGACCAGACGAGCTTTCACGTAATGTTAATCCCGGTAGTTTTATAAGTTGGCGTGGATTTTCATAAAGTGAGAAGCTTCCTACTTCTGATAGTAAATCAACGATTGTCGCATCTCCTAAACCAGGAACTGAAGCGAGTATTTCATACTCCATTGTTGTTTGTGCTATTTCTGCTAATTGATTATTAACAGTTTCAATTTCAGTTTCTAATAATCGATACTGACGTAATAACGTGGCGATTTCGTGTTGGGCCATCTGTGTTCCTTCTGTCAGTCCGATAGAGCTTTTCGCGGCTTCGATAAGAAGCTTGGCTTTCGGTAACTGTGGGACTCTCATTCCCTTTACCTGTCGGTAAAGAAAGACTAGCTCTTCAGCTGTTTTCTCTTTAATATCTTTTGGTAATGGCGTCATTTCTAGTGTTGCAAGTGCCATCTTCCCGAAATTAGGAAAGACTTGAGTAAACTCTGGAAAGTAGCGATCAAGCCAACGAATGATTCGATTTTTAATACTAGCCAAATCCTCCGTCAATTTTGAACGAAGAGTAGAACCTATACGAAGCTCAGCTTCAATGTCTTTCAATATACGTGGATAACTGAAACGTCCATCCTTTAATAAACGAGCGATGACTAGTGCATCTTTTTTATCGTGCTTTGTCGGTAAGTTATCATCTAGTTCTTTTGAACGTCTTACGTGCATTGGATTCACCATGACAAGTGGGATTCTATATTGATCTAAGAAATAGGCTAAGTTCATCCAGTAGTGACCTGTAGGCTCAATCCCTATTATTACTTCAGTTTTCTTAGCTTCCTTCATCGTTTGCCTTCTTTCGATTGATGTACCGCAAAGGCTTTTTCTACTACTCGCCCCCGTTCATCGACAAAGCATGCGTAATGAATACGCTTGGCAATATCCATACCGACAACGAGTGTATTTTCAGTAACTTGATTAATTTTATTATTCCATTTAAAATGCATAAAGGAGTCCTCCTTGTTTGATGATGGGTCAATGGTCGTTGACACTCATGCATCATACTAGAGGGCTCCTTTT
>NZ_JBFTHS010000108.1:0-4719 GCF_056394365.1 Lysinibacillus sp. 10T31 | reverse complement strand
GTTCAAACGGTGAAAGATTTAGATACAGCATTAGCTTATAAACGCCTGATTTCCTACGGTGGTTTACTGAAGGAAATTCATAAAGAATTACAGCTTGATGATGCTGAAGATGGTGACTTAATTCACATCGATGAAGATTCTGACGAAGTGGCAAATGGTGCTATTGATGTGATGGCCTATTGGCATGTTGGATTAAATAATTACGTGATTAAAAGTGAGGGCTGAGCATGGAAAAGGAACGGAAATCT
Source organism: Lysinibacillus sp. 10T31 (assembly GCF_056394365.1). Lineage (NCBI taxonomy): Bacteria > Bacillati > Bacillota > Bacilli > Caryophanales > Bacillaceae > Lysinibacillus > Lysinibacillus sp. 10T31. The sequence goes on along the minus strand of NZ_JBFTHS010000108.1, from coordinate 4,471 downwards.
CCAAGCGAAATGGTTAATATAGAATTACTGGAAACCTACAGTCACTACAATCGTATCTATCTGCGGTCACCAGAAGAACAAGACTATATTGCTTTGTTGCGAAATGAAATGTTAAACCGAATGGAAGAAAGATCAAAGGAGTAGCGAACGCTACTCCTTTTAGTTTTTTAACTAGGGTATTCAACAAGTTCCTCAGTTAGTTTCAAATGTGTGTTCTAATTCCAACACTTTGTAATGGCCTATTGGCATGTTGGGTTAAATAATTATATTCTAAGAAGTAGTTTATTGGAATTAAATGAAATTTATAGAAATGAGGTTATGAAATGGATTTTTTAATATGGGCTTTAATTTATTTGATTTTGTTTGGTCTTTTTATACTAATAGTTTTAAAAGTTGATATTATTAGTAAAAAAACAGCTGCTAATTTAATAAAATTAAATATTTTATTAACTGCACTTTATTTGATTTATATTTGGTTGAAGTTTTTATTGTATTAACTTTTATTTCAAGCTTCCATTTTAATGGAAGCTGATGTATCCTTATATGTGAATATATTACATAGGAGGGTTTTTGTGGTAAAAAAAATAATATTTTTATTTACATTTATGATTTGTTTTTTAATTTTAGGTAATACAGATACATCGGTTTTTGCACAAGAATTAGAAAGTGATGAAGGTGCTATTGATATTAGTGTAGAAGATCTTGGGGAACTTCCTTATACTGTTGTTTCAGAGGAACAAGTTATTTCAGATTATATGGAATGGGCTAATGTTGACCGTGAAACTGCAGTTAAAGAAATGGGATTAGAAGAATCTAAATCTTTAACTGCTAGAGCTTCTTCTTCTTGTTGGCATGAATGGAGAGAATATAAAATACCTAAAAAATTAATAGACTCTACAGCTAAAGCTTATTTGACTACATATCCTTATATAAAAATGAAACAATGTGGTGATGATAGAGCGGAAATTACTGATGTATCTCCTCAAGTGAGTTATGAAAGAGAGGGTGGTATAGCTATTTCAAATATTGTTCTTAAAGATATTACTGCAGAGAAAGAATCAAAGTATGTATGTAGAGTAAGAGCAAATGGAGTTATAACAAATACTTTCGGGTTTGAATTAAGAGATTGGAAATATAGCCAACCTTTCACTTTCATGGGACCGTAAATATATCGAGACATAAAAAGAGTAGCATTTGCTACTCTTTTTATTTTGGAAAAAAAGAAAAAGCGACGCTCTCCAGAGGTAAGAAGAATCGTCGCGAGTCGAGTAAATGAAAGAAGAAGAAAAGAACCTCTCCTTTTATTTTATTGCTAGAGGGTTTGGGCGACACGTGACGGTTGTCAATCTAAATTTGCGATACCGGACCGAAGGGAGGATAAGGAGCGAATTTGGATTGACTACCTCGCTGCACCCGAACCCTCTTGGCATTGAACAAACCACCGTTTGTTCCTGCCTACCGGCGAGGGCCGGAAGTTTTGAAACCTGGGTTTCAAACCGCCGGAGGCTTATGCCATCCAAGGTGCTACCTTGGTCGTGAGTTTGAGGGGCGAAACCCTCAAGGTCTTTTGCATGCTGCAGCATGCTTTGGCGGTAGCCAACCAGCCTCGCAGAGCACGTTCTCTTGGTCACAAGAGTATAACGTGCTATACTCTTGGCAATAAAAATTGTCAGAGTATGGGGGTGCATCGGTCACATGGAGTTGGCTTGGAATACACAAAAAAATCAAATCACAGATGTTAAAGGCAAAGAAAATGAGCAAGAAAGAAAAGGCGAAATTAGAAATGATGACATTGATCTGGAGCGTACAAAAAATAATTATGATCTAGTAGAGTCAGAGAAAAATTTGTATCAGAGAGTAAAGCAGCGAGTGGACGAATTAAAAGAGACTGGTTCGAGAGTGCAAAAAAATTCGGTTGTGATGTATTCCAATATTTTGACCGTTCCTCAAGAGCAAGCTGAAAAATGGGGCGAGAAAAAAACGGATGATTATTTTAAGGGGTGCTACGAATTTTTCTGTAAGGAGTTCGGGAAAGAGAATGTAGTGAGTGGAAAAATACATAAAGACGAAACGACACCTCACATGCATTTGCACTTTGTGCCAGTCAATAAAGAGAACGGAAAATTGCAGGCACGAGTGGCAATGAACAAAGCAAAAATTAATTACATCCACGATACCTTGCCGAAATTTTTACAAGAACGTGGCTTTGACGTTGTGCGTGCTAGTGGCAAGACGAAAGAGAAAAATATTGAAAACATTCATGAATACAAAGAAGTTCAGAAGAAAGTTGCAAAGAAAGAAAATGAGTTAGAGTATTTGGACCAAACCCGTACTTTACTAGAAAAAGAGATTGGAGATAGAAAAAAGGAGTTTTTAGCATTGAGCGAAAAACTTCCGAATGATGGGGATATAAAAATTCGTGTAAAGGGCAAAGAGGTTAAAACAACTGTTACACCTAAAATGTTTGGGAAACCTGAAATTGTTGAACAGGAAACCGAGAATTTTATTGTGACACCTAAAGAACTAAAGAACATGCATGAGCAAATAAAAGCTGCGTATCAAATCAAACGAGATTATGAGCGTTTGCAGACGACGGATCTGGTGCAAGAAAATAAAAAGCTGCGCCAGTTGGCCAGTCATAAAATGAACGAAAATGAAGTGTTGAAAAAGGAAAATGCAAGTTTAAAAACTCACTTGAGGTCGGCTACAAATGAAATTAGCGTTTTAGAAGCCCGTATAAGCGATTTAAAGGCCGAAATTAAATCGATTTATAAAAGTGCTAAAGAATTCGTTAAAGAGCGTACAAAGGGCGCTATGGCCTTTAGAGACGTTTTTAAGGGGTTAATAGACAAGGTGAAAGAAAAAGTGCCTGGGGGCGAATTTGAGAAGGTTCACAAGAAGGATTTGAATCAAGAGAGAAATAGAGGCATGGAACGCTAAAGGGAGTGAATGATTTTTATGGCTACAAGAAGGAATGTGTCTACTTGGCGTAAGATTCATGAATTAGGAAATAGTGATGACGAAATGGATCTTGCATATGCTGAGATTCTTGCGACAGCAATGGATTATAGGGTTAAGAAAGGAATATCGCAAAGTGAACTTGCTAAAAGAAGTGGATTAACAATAAGTGTGATTTCAAAAATTGAAAATCAGCATAGTGTACCATCGGTAAAAAACTTTTTGAAATACATTCGAGGTCTTGAATTAGATTGGGCATTTATTATAAAAAAAGACACCTAGAAAGGTGTCTTTTTTTATGGTTTTGGAACGGAATTTTGCGAAGCGAAATTGAGTTCCTACTTCTCTTGATACATATAGAAACAACTCAAGCGCCTGAAAATCATTGTGCGCCTTAGAGCCTCAAGGGTTTGAATGGGTTTTGTCGGGTAGACAGAGAAAAAGCCTTCTGCTATGATTAAAGTGTCGAATTTCAATCAAAATAGAGGGCTTTTTGTACCCTCACCAGAAGGCGAGGTTTATTTATGCATTTGTACTCAAATGATAGCACGAGTAACCCTAGTGAATCAAGAGGTAAAGAGAATACTGATATCAAGATTTTAAAAGATACTGATAGTCGAGGGAAAGAACGAGATTGGAAAGGTAAGAAAAAGCGTTCTTTACTGATGGCTGAACATCATGAAATAGCAGCATTAAAGAAAAAAGCTGAGCGTATGTATGATTGCGGCAATTATTTAGTGTTCAAAATAAAGGATAGTCGTTTGAAACTATATCAAGCCTATTTCTGCAAAGCGAGGTTATGTCCAATGTGCAACTGGCGAAGGTCATTAAAGATTGCCTTTCAAAATAAAAAAATCATTCAAACATTGAATGAACGTGAAAAAGTAAAATGGGTTTTCTTAACGTTGACTGTTCGGAATGTCGAAGGTGACAAGCTGAAAGAGACAATGGATCAGATGACCAAGGCTTGGAATCGTTTTGCTGGTTATGCCAAATTCAAAAAGTCAGTTAAGGGATATTTTCGAGCAATGGAAGTAACTCGGAACTGGGATAAAGAAAGCGAATGGTACGGTACATATCACCCTCATTTCCATGTGTTGCTTGCTGTTCCTACAAACTATTTTACCAAGAATTATATTAAACAATCTGAATGGACAAGCATGTGGCAGCGTGCCATGAAATTGGATTATACACCGATTGTTCATGTGGCCAAGGTGAAGCCTAAAATGGAATCATCGGATTTTGTTGAAATTGAAGAGGAAGTAAAAAAGGTGATTCTTGAACAAAATGCTATTTTTGAAGTTTCTAAGTATCCAGTGAAGGATACAGATGTTATTCGTGGTAATAAAGTGACACCAGAAAATGTTCAAACGGTGAAAGATTTAGATACAGCATTAGCTTATAAACGCCTGATTTCCTACGGTGGTTTACTGAAGGAAATTCATAAAGAATTACAGCTTGATGATGCTGAAGATGGTGACTTAATTCACATCGATGAAGATTCTGACGAAGT
>NZ_JBFTHS010000107.1:0-5053 GCF_056394365.1 Lysinibacillus sp. 10T31 | reverse complement strand
CCGTCGCTTTGGCTTCTTTCCATCGCTTTGCTGGTTCTATCCACGACTTTGGCTGCTCTATCCATTATTTTGGCTGCTCTATCCACGACTTTGACGATTCTATCCACGATTTTGGCTGTTCTATCCACGACTTTGCCGGTTCTATCCACAACTTTGGCTGCTCTATCCATTATTTTGTCGGTTCTATCCACGATTTTGGCTGCTCTATCCGTCGCTCTGGCTGCCTTCCGTCGATTCGACCCTTCTTTCCGTCGCTGTGGCACTTCTTTCCGTCGCTCAGACTCTTCCTTCCGTCGCTTGGCTCTTCTTTCCGTCACTCTGGCTGCCTTCCGTCGTTCAGACTCTTCCTTCCATCGCTTCGGCTCTTCTTTCCGTCGCTTTAGCTTTCCTTTCCGTCGCTCCAGCTCTTCTTTCCGTCGCTTTGGCTTCTTTCCATCGCTTTGCTGGTTCTATCCACGACTTCGACTCTTCCTTCCGTCGCTTTAGCTTTCCTTTCCGTCGCTCCAGCTCTTCTTTCCGTCACTTTGGCTTCTTTCCATCGCTTTGCCCGTTCTATCCACGACTTCGACTCTTCCTTCCGTCGCTTTAGCTCTTCTTTCCGTCGCTCTGGCTGTCTTCCCTCTCTTCGACCCTTCCTTCCATGCCCCTCTTTTCATCGCTTCGACTCTCCGCCTTTCCATAGAACAAAAAAAACGAGAACCCTCTTTGTTAAAGAGAGTTCTCGCTTCGTATTATTTATGCAATTGTATAAGCCTTTAGTACTTTTTCGATTGTTTCCTGATCGATTTGACGATTCGAATATAAATAAGCAATCGTCTCATCAGCACGAACATGGTCGCCTTTTTTGGCAATCAATTGAATACCAGCATCGTAATCAAGCTCAGATTCCTTAGTTAATCGACCTGCACCAAGACCAACGCTAGCTTCCCCGATTAATAATGCATTAATCGTCCCTACAGTGCCTTCAGTTGGTGCTTTGATAGCTACTTTATTCGCTGTGTCTTTTTGCACGATATCTGCTAAATCTCCACCCTGTGCTACGATGAATTCTTCAAATTTTGCAGCGGCTGAACCATTCTCTAATACTCGTTTAACAGCAGCTGTTGCTTCAGTCTCATTTACTCCTGCTGCAACTTGATACATAAGCGAAGAAATAATAATACATTCCTCAAGCAGATCCTCATGTGTTTCGCCCATACGTCCACTTAATAAAGCAAATGCTTCTACTACTTCAAGCTTATTGCCAATCATTTTACCTAATGGATTATCCATGTCACTAATATGCGCAACTACTTTACGCCCTAGCTTTTCACCGATTGCAGTCATCGTATCAGCTAAAACCTGCGCTTCTTCTTCTGTTTTCATAAATGCGCCTGAGCCACATTTAACATCGAGTACAATGCCGTCTGCACCACTTGCTATTTTCTTACTCATGATAGACGCGGCAATAAGTGGAATGGAATCGACAGTACCCGTCACATCTCGCAATGCATATAATTTTTTGTCAGCTGGTACAAGATTTCCTGTTTGACCAGCCACTGCAATTTTATGTTTATTGACATTGTCGATAAATTCTTGTGCTGAAAGCTCTGTTTTAACGCCACGAATCGATTCTAGTTTATCGATTGTACCACCTGTAATACCTAGACCCTTACCACTAAATTTCGCTACTGGAATATCTAGTGCAGCAATTATTGGAGTAACAATTAATGTAACTTTATCGCCTACACCACCTGTCGAGTGTTTATCAATTTTAAAACCTTCGATAGAAGATAAATCAATAACATCTCCAGATTCTATCATTGCTTTTGTTAAATAAAATGTTTCATCATATGTCATACCCAATAAACGGATAGCCATTAGTAGGGAGCTTGCTTGATAATCAGGAATTGCCCCAGTAGTGTAACCCTCTACAAAATACTGAATTTCAGCCTGTGTTAGCTCCTTGCCCTGCTTTTTCTTTTCAAATAATTGCGCCATATTCATATCGATAATCCCCCTTACTTCAGATTATTTAAGAAGCTTTTACCAAACTTTGGTGCTTCTACTTTGAAGTTTTCAGCAACTGTTGCAGCAATATCTGCAAAAGTTTCACGTAGTGCTAGCTCGCTACCACCATTAAAGCGTGGTGAATAGATAATTAACGGTACATATTCACGTGTATGGTCTGTCCCAGGGAATGTTGGATCATTACCATGGTCCGCCGTAATGATTAGTAGATCATCTTCTGTCATTGCCTCAGTAATTTCAGGTAAACGTGCATCAAATTCTTGGAGTGCGTTACCATAACCTAGAGGGTCACGACGATGTCCAAAATTCGCATCAAAGTCCACTAAGTTTAAGAAGCTTATACCATGGAAATCACGACGCACTACTTCTGCAAACTTATCCATACCATCCGTATTATTTTTCGTACGTACTGCATCAGTGACACCTTCACCGTTGAAAATATCAGAGATTTTTCCGATTGCTATAACATCTAAGCCTGCATCCTTTAAGACATTCATCGTTGTGCGACCAAATGGCTTTAACGCATAGTCATGACGATTAGATGTACGTGTAAAGTTTCCTGGTGTACCGACAAATGGACGAGCAATAACACGACCAACTAAATATTCTGGTTGTAATGTTAGCTCACGAGCAATTTCACAAATTTTATATAATTCCTCTAATGGAATAATTTCTTCATGTGCAGCAATTTGCAAAACAGGGTCAGCAGATGTATAGACAATAATAGCTCCTGTCTCCATATGCTCCTTGCCGAAGTCATCGATTACTTGTGTTCCGCTTGCAGGTTCATTGCAAAGGACTTTGCGGCCTGTACGTTTTTCCAGCTCTGCAATTAGCTCAGCAGGGAATCCCTCTGGATACACTTTAAACGGTTTATCAATATTTAACCCCATGATTTCCCAGTGCCCTGTCATAGTATCTTTACCAACAGATGCTTCTTGCATTTTTCCGAAGTATGCTTTTGGTTTGTCAGTAGCTTGCATACCTTGTAACGGTTCAATGTTTGCTAAGCCGAAAGACTCCATATGTGGCATTGTAAGCCCATTCATTTTTTCAGCGATGTGTCCAAGCGTATGTGAACCTACATCTCCAAAATTCGCTGCGTCTGGAGCTTCACCAATTCCAACGGAGTCCAATACTACTACATGGATTTTTTCAAATGGTTTATTCATAATTTTGCCTCCTAATCTCATGTCTCTATTTTACCAAAAAACAGCGAAAAATAAAGGTCAGACCTCCGACTAATAAATTTCTCTCTTAAGCACGTGGATGAAATTGCTTATAAACCTCTGATAGTCGGGATTTACTAATATGTGTATAAATTTGAGTTGTGGAAATATCAGCATGTCCAAGCATCTCTTGCACTGCTCGTAGATCCGCACCGTTTTCCACTAAATGTGTTGCAAAGGAATGACGTAATGTATGTGGCGTTAATTCATGTTGGATGCCTGCTTTTAAAGCGTGCTCCTTCATTAATTTCCAACAACCTTGCCTTGTTAAACGTTTTCCTCTTTGATTTATAAAAAAAGCTTCTGTTTTTGGAGATTTTCCTTGTAATTGACTACGTGCGCCATCTAAATAAGTACTTAATGCAGAAAGGGCGCTTTTTCCAAGGGGAATGATACGCTCCTTGCCTCCCTTACCAAAAACACGTACAAAGCCCATCGTTAAGTGAATATCTGCTAAATCCAATGCAATCAGCTCACTAATGCGCATCCCTGACCCATATAATAGCTCTAGCATTGCCACATCGCGAATGCCTTGTGGTTTGCTACGATTTGGTGCCACTAATAGAGATTCTATTTCTTCTATAGAGAGGACATTTGGTAGCTTTTGCTCAATGGTCGGCATTTCTAAATGGACAGTCGGATCTGTTTCTGCTCGCTTTTCTCGGAGTAAAAATTGATGGAAACTGCGAATGGAGGAGATATGGCGGGCAACAGTACGACTTGTCTTTCCTTGCATACGCAACTGCTCTAAATGACGCAAAATGGTCGTCCTTTCCACTTTACGAAAATCAGGCATCCCCTCCACTTCCCGTAAAAAATTCACGTAATTTTCTAAGTCTCGGCGATAGGATGCTAATGTATTATCGGATAATTGTCGTTCTACTTGGATAAAATGGATATAATCCTCTATTGCATATTGAAATTCATTCATCACAGCGCCCCCTTACTGTCAATTATTCTCTATTTTAGCACGGCTATTGGAATTGTGCTAAAACGCCCTCCTATTAGTTCAGCTATAACACCAAAATTCTAATTTTGAATAAAACAAAAAACTGCCCGATTCAATCTATAACTTAAGATTAAAACAGACAGTTTCTCGTTATTTTTCTTCATTCGATTCGTCGTTTTTATCATGACAGCGCCAGCAAATGCCGTGGAAAGTTAGTCGGTGATCCTTTATGATAAAGTTCCAACGTTTTTCAACAACGGCTTCCACATCTTCAAGTAAATCTTCCTGAATTTCATCAACCGCACCACATTCGATACAAACAAGATGATGGTGGAAATGCGCAGCTCCCTCTTGGCGTAGATCATAGCGCGAAACGCCATCGCCAAAGTTGATTTTGTCGACAATTTTGAGCTCAGTTAGTAACTCTAACGTTCTATAGACAGTCGCTAGACCAATTTCAGGTGCCTTTTCTTTTACTAAAAGGTAAACATCTTCTGCACTTAGGTGGTCTTCCTCGTGCTCTAGCAGTACTGCAACTGTTGCTTCTCGCTGCGGCGTCAGCTTATAACTAGCACTATGCAACTGTTTTTTTATACGATCAATTCGGCTCTCCATGTGACGCCCCCCTAAACTCTTTCCATTATACCAAAGGAGTAAATCCTATTACAAGATAGTGAATAGATTTCGAATATGCTTTTGTATATTTTTACCTGATAATCAATTATGCCTCGGCATAATTGCGTCCGGAATCGGCTTTGTGCTTAGGCCTGCACGAGGGCCGACACGATGTCGGTCATTTCGATAATGCCACAGGACGTGGCGTTTTTACCGATGCAGGTCAGTTAGCCGTTATCGCATGGATGCG